>JAGADB010000139.1 GCA_017613815.1 Clostridia bacterium
CTTCCATTACCGGATGCAAGGGCATCATAATCAACTTCACGTCGTCTCCCGACATAGGACTTGACGAAGTTGAATATGCGGCAAGCCTTGTAGGACAGGAAGCTCATCCCGACGCAAACGTAATCTGGGGCGTTTCCTTTAATCCCGAACTCGAAGACGAAATGAGAGTTACGGTTATCGCAACCGGCTTTGACGCTGATAAATCCAACGTAAAGACGGCAGGCAAACCTGCTTCCGAAGAAAAAGCATCGGGCGAAGAAGCGGCTCCCGAAGAAGCATCCGAAGGCTCCGATAACGATATAGACGACGCGCTCGGACTTTTCAAAAAGCGCAGCGCAACGCCTCCGAGATTTAACTTCAATTAAAATCATATTTTTGAGGGCATCCGAAAGGATGCCTTCTTTTTTTATAAAAAAACGGCGTAAACCTTGATATATGAGACGATTTGTTGTATAATGGAAAAAAAGGGAGAGGAGATTTATCTTGACGGAAAAAACGCATTCAAATAACACGCAAAACGAAAAAATAATATGCGTCGTAGGTCCGACCGCCGCGGGAAAATCCGACCTTGCCCTAAAAATATGCAAAAAATTCGTCGGGGAAATCATATCCTGCGATTCCATGCAGATTTACCGCAAAATGGACGTCGGAACCGCAAAGCCGTCGAAAGAGGAGATGCAGTCGGTAAAACACCACCTTGTCGATATTATTGATATCAAAGACTCTTTCAGTGTGTCCGACTACGTGGATTTGGCGGAAAAATGCGTCAAAGATATAATTTCAAGAAATAAACTTCCCGTTTTTTGCGGAGGCACCGGACTTTATATTGACAGCTTCGTCGACGGCATTAATTTCGGCGAATACGAAAGCCTCCCCGAATACAGAAAAGAACTCGAAGAATATGCCGAAAAAAACGGCAAAGAAGCGCTTTGGCAAATGCTTTCAAGCGTCGACGTAAAAAGCGCCGAAAATATAAATTTCGCAAACGTAAAAAGGGTTATCCGCGCACTTGAAGTGTATAAGGCGACGGGAAAGCCCATATCTTTCTGGAACGAGCGCGCAAAGGAAAACGCGGTGAAGAAAAACGCCCTTTATATCGGCGTTTCCTATGCGGACAGAGAAATATTGTATGATAAAATAAATAAACGCGTCGATAAAATGATGGAAAACGGTCTTGAAAAAGAGGCAAGAGCGCTTTATGAAAGCGGACTTGAAAAAACGGAAACCGCGGGCCAGGCAATAGGATATAAGGAGTTTTATCCTTATTTCAAGGGGCAGGCATCTTTGGAAGAATGCGTCGAAAGGCTGAAAATCAATTCAAGACACTACGCAAAGAGACAGCTCACCTGGTTTTCACGCAATAAGAGTATTATCTGGCTTTACAGAGACGGAAAAGACGACGTTGAAAAGGCGGCGTTTGACGAAATTGATGCATTTTTGCACGGTAAAAACGGCAAAAATCAAAAATCGGAGGCGATACGTTGAATAAAAAAATACAAGATATGTTTTGCGATCCGAAAACGGCAATAAGAAACGTTTTGCTGCTTCTTTTGATGATTTTTGCGGTAATTTACGCCTTTTTCCAGATTTATCCGTCGTTTTCGGAAAATATAAAAACCCAGACGGCGCTCGAAGTATCGGTATTTGAGAGCCTGGAAGCGGACGCTTATATTTTCAGGGACGAACACGTCGTTTCGGGAGACGGGGGAATACTCGTAACGCTCATCGGCGACGGCGACCGCGTGTCGAAGGGACAGTGCTATGCAAACGTCTATTCGCAGGACGACGCGGCTTCCTTACAGAAGCAGATAGATTCGATAGACAGAAAGATAGAAGTGCTTGAAAAGAGCGTAGGAGAGGCGAAAGTGCACGTTGCCGACGTTTCAAAGACCGAAAAGAACATAAAATCGTCTCTTGATACGATATATAAAAACGTTGCGTCCGGCGACCTCTCGGAGCTTGCCGAAGCCGAAAAGAAGCTCAACGTCGAGATGAACAAATACGACCTTATCGTGAATATGACAAACACGTATTCCGATGAAATCGCGTCCTTGAAAGCGGAACGCAGAAGCATCGAAAACAGGATAGATTCAGCGTCGTACGGGCTTTATGCCGCCGAATCCGGCAACTATTACGGCGACGTTGACGGATACGAGAACACGTTCAATTTGAAGGCGTTAAACAGCCTCTCTCTTTCGTCTTTTGAAGAATTGACGTCGTCGCTTCCCGAAAACAAGATACTTAACTCGAATTTCGGCAAAATAGTATACAGTTTTTCATGGTACGCGGTATGCGAAATTGATAAAAGCGCCGCCGCGGCCTATACTGTCGGAAACTATTATTCGCTGATGTTCGACACTATGCCTGACAGCGAAATAAGGATGGAGCTTTCGGATATAATTTCAAATACGGCTGAGAAAAACGCGTTGCTCGTGTTTAAATGCAATACGTCTCCCGACGGATTTTCATATAAGCGCAAGCAGAAAATTCAGATTATTAACAACAGAATTACCGGCTTTGCAATACCTAAAGAGGCGCTCAGAATCGTCGACGGCGTTACCGGAGTGTATATTCTTGACGGCGATATAGTGAGATTCAGAATGGTAAATATACTCACAACCGACGAGGACTATTACATAGGCGATATGAATAACCCGTATCTAAGCGAGGATTACAATCCTTCCGAAAGCGCGGAGGATAAGAAACTTTATAAATATCTGTCGCTTTACGACAATATAATAATCGGCGGAAAATCGCTGTTTGACGGCAAAATCGTAAGTTGACGGGAGGGACTTTTTTGGAAGGAAAATTTGATTTACAGACTGTCTCGAAAAACATCGATATCATAAGAGAAAATATAAGACGCGCGTGCGCCGAAGCCGGAAGACCTGAAGACTCCGTTAAAATACTCGCGGCGACAAAGACCGTAAACGCTGAAACAATAAATTTCGCAATTTCAAAGGGCATACGCATTATCGGCGAAAACAGGGTTCAGGAACTGCTCGAAAAATACGATAAAATCGATAGGGAAAACGCCGAAATCCACTTTATAGGCAGACTGCAGACCAATAAAGTGAAGTATATCATAGACAAAGTAAGCATGATTCACTCGGTCGATTCCTATAAA
>JAGADB010000012.1 GCA_017613815.1 Clostridia bacterium
ACGTTCTTCATACCTTCGCGTACAAACGCCTGAGCAAGAAGAATTGCCGTCGTTGTTCCGTCGCCCGCCGCGTCGTTGGTCTTTGTCGCAACTTCTTTCAAAAGCTGCGCGCCCATATTTTCCATCGGGTCTTCGAGTTCTATTTCCTTTGCTATCGTTACGCCGTCGTTTGTGATGAGCGGCGAGCCGTATTTTTTATCGAGCACAACGTTTCTGCCCTTCGGACCGAGCGTTACCTTTACTGTGTCCGCAACGGCGTCAACGCCTCTTTTCAACGCGTTTCTTGCGTCAATTCCATAAGCAAGTTCCTTTGACATATAAATTCCTCCGATTCAAATTGTTATTTATTTTATCAGTCTTCGACAACGGCGAGAATATCGCTCTGTCTTACGACAGAATACTCCACTCCGTCAATCTTGACTTCCGTTCCCGAATATTTGCTCGTTATTACTTTATCGCCTTTCTTTACGGTCATAATAACTTCTTTTCCGTCAACCGTTCCGCCGGGACCTACTTCTATTACTTCCGCAATACTCGGTTTTTCCTGTGCGGCGGCGGTGAGAATTATTCCGCTTTTCGTGGTCTCTTCCGCCTCGATTGTCTTGATTACCACTCTGTCTGAAAGAGGTCTGAGTTTCATATTTATTCCTCCTGAATTTTATTTTTTAGCACTTGACTTGTCAGAGTGCTAACTGTCATATTGTATTGTATACCCTATTACCCGAAAAATCAATAGAAACGTTAAAAATTAATATATTTTTAACAAAAAATGCAATAGTTGTATGGCGGTTTTTCAGCTGTTTTTGAAGTACTGATAATAGTTGCATTTTATCATGCCGTTATAGAGCTTTCTGACCTTGTCTGCCTTCTTTCCGTAAAGGGATTCGAACTCCTCTTCCGACGTGATGATATAAATCTGCCACGGCGATAGCTTTGAAAAGTTTACGCCGAGTTTTTTATACAGCTCCCGCGCCTCTCTTATCGTTCCGAGGCGTTCTCCGTACGGCGGATTGCAGACAATCGTCGTTCTTACGCCGTCTTTTTCTATAGTCGTCGCGTCTTTTTGGAAAACCTTTATGTATTTATCCATTCCGGCGCGTTTAATATTGATTTGCGCCGTTTTGAGCACGTCTGCATCTATATCGGACGCAAAAGCGTAAAAATCGGTCTTGGTAACGGCGGCAAGCGCTTCTTCCCTTGCGTCTTTCCAGGCTTTTTTATCGAGAAATCCGTATTTTTCGGCGCAAAAGCCTCTTTTTAAGCCGGGAGCGGTGTTCGTCATTATAAGCGCCGCCTCAATCGGTATTGTTCCCGTTCCGCAAAACGGGTCCCAGAGTCTTACGTTTTCACGCGGGCGCGCTATTTTAACCAAAGCCGCGGCAAGCGTCTCCCTTATGTGCGCCTTTCCGACGTCTGATACAAAGCCGCGCTTGTGAAGCGCGTCTCCGCTCGTATCTATCATCACCGAAACGACGTTTTCCATAATGAAAAACTCTATCTGATATTTCACTCCGGTTTCTTCAAACCAGTCGGTTTTATAGGTTGCTTTAAGGCGCTCAACGACCGCCTTTTTAATTATGCTCTGGCAGTCGGGCACCGAGTAAAGTTTTGATTTTATCGAGTGTCCCTTGACGGGAAAAGCGTCTTTTTTGCCGATATAATATTCCCACGGCACTTTTTTTACGTTTCCGAAAAGCTCGGTAAACGTTTCGGCGTTAAATCTAGCAACTTCAATAAGCACGCGTTCCGCCGTGCGTAAGCAGATATTTGCTTTTGCTATTATATTTTCGTCGCCCGTAAAATATACGCGTCCGTCAATGGTTTTTTCTCTCTTGCCGCCGAGCGCGTCTATTTCTTCTCCGACGAACTTTTCAAGTCCGAAGGTCGTCGTTGCGACAAGATTGTATGTATGCGGCATATTTACCCCTTATTTTTTATATATCGATTCGTATTCTTTGTTTCTGTTTTCGATTTTCGCGTTTATATTGCCGGCAATAATTCTTACCGTGCCGACAACCGTATAAATAAGCACGAAGAACAGTGAAATCGCAAGCACCATATAAACTTTGTTGGTCGTCTCGCTTGCCGAGCGCATATACGCTTCCGCACCGTTTCCCGTAATATACGTGAGATAAAACGCCCCGTAGGAAAGCAGAAAATGTATAATGCGGACTATTATTATATTAACTTTCTTTTTCTTCAAAAAATCGGTTATCGCAAACGTAACCGCTATAAGCGCCGAAAACAGTGCGTTCCAGAGTATCTGTCCGCAGAATATCACGTTATCTTTATTCATCGCGTATCCGAATATGCCGAAAAAGAGCAAGCATGCCGAAAAGCACAGTGTAAAGATAAAAACGTACCTCTTTAATTTCTTTAAAAATTTCATACCGTCAACTCCTGCTTTAATTTTGCGACGCACATCCTGTCGATGCCGTGATAGTCCTTGTAAATTTCCGTGTCAAAACCGTTTTCTTCAAATATTTTCTTTGCTCCGTTTGCGGTATCGTATCCGGTTTCGCAGATTATGATGCCGTTCTTTTTCAGATATCTGCCGTATCTTCCCGCGATAATCCTGTAAAAATACAGACCGTCTTCCCCGCCGTCAAGCGCGATTCTCGGTTCCTTTTTCACTTCTGTCGGCAGCATTTCGATAAATCCCGATTTTATGTACGGGGGATTTGCAACTATAATATCGGCTTTTCTTTTCGGCACGAATTTTGCAATATCACACCTGATTATATCCATTCTGTCCTCGAGATTATGGTATTTGCAGTTTTTAAAAGCGTATTTGAGCGCTTTTGCCGATTTATCCACCGCCTGCACCGACGAAAGTTTTACGTTATTCAGCACGGCAATCGAAATACATCCGCTTCCCGTGCACAAATCGATAAAATGCCCTCTCTTTTTAAGGCGTTTTATCGTCTCTTCCGCTATAAGTTCCGTTTCCTGCCTCGGAATAAGGCAGCCCTCTCCGCAGAATATCCGAAGCCCGTAAAAATCCCATTCTTTGCAGATATATTGAAGCGGAACGCCGTCTTTTCTCTTGTTCAGCGCTTCAAACAGTTTTCCGAGCTTTTTGTCCGGAATTTCCCTATTTCTCGACAAAAGATAGTCGTTTTTCGAAAGCTTCAGGACGTGCCTTATTATCTGTTCCGTCTCAAAATCGGTATTGTCGGTTATTTTTAACAGCTCTTCCGCGCATAATGCTTTAAATTCCCGTACCGTCATTATTTTCTTCCTCGCTTATATTTTCCGCCTGCGCTTCTTGGCTATTTTCTTTTTCTTCGGGCGGGTATATATCGGGAAGCGCCGCTTTAAGCGAT
>JAGADB010000140.1 GCA_017613815.1 Clostridia bacterium
AAAGGGTATGCTTTACGAACTCCATTGCCTGTCCCGTTTCGATGGCAACTCCGAATTTCGAGTCAACCTTTCCCGTCGCGATTTTTTCGTGCGTATGCGGGTCTATTCCCGGGGTTACTCTTAAAATCACGTCCGCTTTTTTGGAAAGTTTAACGCACGCTTCTTCAATATTGTCGATTTCCACGGTATTATCCGCGACGAAATATCCTATGCCGTTTGAGAGCGCGTATTCGATATCCCCGCGCGTCTTATTATTGCCGTGAAAATATATTTTTTTCGGGTCGAATCCGGCTTCAAGCGCGGTATATATTTCTCCCGGTGAAACCGTATCGGCGCAGAGTCCCGCGCTTTCGGCGAGTTTATATATTTTTTTGAAGGACAGCGCCTTGCTTGCAAAGAGAATTTTTGCGTTTTTGAAGTATTTTTTCGCGCATTCGGTATATATTCCCGCCATTTTTCTCACTTTATCGGCGTCGAGCAGATAAAGCGGCGTGCCGTACTCTTTTGCGAGCTTTACGGTATCGTATCCGCAGACGGTAAAATGTCCCTCTCCGTTTATTCCGTAGTTATCGTGCAGTAAAACAGTCTTCATATTTTGCCTTTCCGTTTTTTCAGTTTGCATTTGTGTTGAATTCGACGAATTCGCTTATTATCCGCCATATTTCGCCCGCTCCCGCGCCCGTCTTTGCGGAAAACGGTATTATTTCCGCGTCTTCGGGGACGGTTTCGTCGTTTTCGAGCGCCTTTAAGTTCTTTTCCCTTTCGGTTGCGTTGACTTTATCGGATTTGGTTGCGACAATCGCAAACGGAAGTCCCGAGCCGTCAAGAAAAGATATCATATCCTTATCGTCTTTCGTAAGTCCGACTTTTAAGTCAACGAGTTGCAGGTAAAGTCCCGGTCCGTCAAGCGAAAAATACTTATCGACGAGTTTTTTCCATTTATTTCTCTCGTCAAACGACCTTTTTGCGTATCCGTATCCCGGAAGGTCGACGAGGTACATCTTTCCGTCGACGTCGTAGCAGTTGACGGTTATCGTCTTTCCCGGCTCTGCGCTCACGCGCGCAAGGCTCTTTCTTGAAAGAAGTTTATTTATGAGCGAGGATTTTCCGACGTTCGACCTGCCGCACATGGCAATTCTCGGCATATTCGTTCTCAATATGCCCGGCAGCTGCGACGGCAGTCCCGCGGTGAGAACGAGGTTGACTTTATTCAGATTGAGTTTGAGTCCGCCGTTTTCGTTCACTTTTTACCTCCGTTTCAGGTACACGCCTTCGTTGGGCACGGATATTTTGCTCTCGGGAATCGGCATATCTATTTTAATTCCGCTTTTATCGAAATCCTTTATGCTTTCATTGGGAACGAGCGCAAGTTCAAGCACCTTTGACACGGAATCCACGGGAATGAACGTTACCTTTTCCTTTATCACCGGATCAACGTCCTCGAGGTCGGAGACGTTGTCGCTCGGAATGAGTATCGTCCTTATTCCGTTTCTGTATGCCGCCATAGACTTTTCGGGCAGTCCGCCTATCGGAAGCACGCGTCCCGTAAGCGTTATTTCGCCCGTCATCGCGATGTCGCATCTTACGGGAACGCCCGAAAGCTCCGATACGAGCGCGCTTATCATGGTAACGCCCGCAGACGGTCCGTCTTTCGGGACCGCGCCTTCGGGAACGTGTATATGTATATCCTTTGTTTTATAGAAATCCTTATCTATTCCGAGTTTTTCGGCGTGTTTTCTTATGTAGCTGAGCGCTGCCTGAGCCGATTCCTTCATAACGTCGCCGAGTTTGCCCGTAAGTTCGAGTTTGCCGGTGCCGTCAAAGCTCTGCGCCTCGACCTGAAGCATTTCTCCGCCGAGCTCCGTCCAGGCAAGTCCGTTTACCACGCCCACGGTGTCGTTTGCGAGCATGGAATCGGGTTTTACCTTTCTCGGCCCGAGCATTTCGCTTACGTTTGACGAAGTAATTTTAACGCTCTTTACGCCCTTTTCGGCTATCATCATTGCGACTTTTCTGCAAATATCCGCCGTTCTGCGTTCAAGCGTTCTTACGCCCGACTCTTTGGTATAATATTCGATTATCTCCCTTACCGCCGGCTCGTCTATCTTTATATTTCTCTTTTTAAGCCCGTGCTTTTTCATTTGCTTTGGGAGCAGATGGTTATTGAATATGGAAATCTTTTCGTTTGTCGTATACGACGGAAGATTTATAATTTCCATTCTGTCGTAAAGCGCGTGCGGAATGGTTTCCGCGGTATTTGCCGTCGCTATGAATATGCAGTCGGACAAGTCGGTCGGGATTTCCATATAGTGATCGCGGAAAGCGTTGTTCTGGTCGGTATCGAGGACTTCAAGAAGCGCCGCCGCGGGGTCTCCCTGAACGCTTGCCGAAAGTTTGTCTATCTCGTCGAGAAGAACGACCGGGTTTTCCGATTTCGCCTGCGTTACCGCCGCGATAATGCGTCCCGGCATTGCTCCGACGTAGGTCTTTCTGTGGCCTCTTATATCTGCTTCGTCGCGTATTCCGCCGAGTGAGACACGCACGAATTTTCTTCCGAGCGCCCTTGCAACGGATTTTGCAACCGACGATTTTCCGACGCCGGGAGGTCCTACGAGGCAGAGAATCTGTCCTTTAAGGTCGGGAGCGAGCTGTTTTACCGCGATATATTCAAGAATTCTCTCTTTGATTTTTTTGAGTCCGTCGTGGTCGGCGTCGAGGATTTTTCTCGCTTTTTCCACCGAAAATACGTCTTTGGTTTTTATTCCGACAGGATAGTCGAGCACGGTGTCGAGATAGCTTTTGAGCACCGAGTTTTCCGACGAGCCGAACGGCATTTTAGTCATGCGGTCGTAGTCTTTGAGCAGTTTTTCCTTTACTTCGTCGGAAAAAGCAGACTCCTTTATCTTTGTATAATATTCGTCGTCCTCTTTTTCGGCGCTTGCGTCGCCGAGCTCGTCTTTTATTACTTTTAACTGTTCCTTGAGAAAATATTCTCTCTGGTTTTCCTCAATTCTCTCGCGGACTTTTGAATGGAGCTCGCTCTTTATTTCGAGAATTTTGGTCTCGTTTTTGAGAATTATTATGAGGCTTTCGAGCCGTTTGAACGGGTCTGTTATTTCGAGAATTTTCTGCTTGTCAACGTAGTCGAAAAGCACGTTTGACGCGATAAAATCGGCAAGCATGCCCGGGTCCTTTATCGCCTGAACCGAAACGAGTATTTCGGGAGACATTTTGGGCAGCATTTTTATATGGTTTTCAAAAGTGCTTATCGCTTCAAGTCTGAGCGCGTCGCCTTTTACGCCGCCGTTATCGGTAATAACCACGCTTTTTACGAGCAGATTTGCCTTTAAGTATTCGTCGTTGTAAAGTTCGGTATATTCCGCCCTGTGTTTTCCCTCGACGAGCACTCTGTAATTGCCGTCGGGGAGCTTTAAAGCCTGCTTTACCTTTGCGGTAACGCCGGTCTTGCAGAGCTTGAAGTTATCGGAGCTTTCCCACTCCTCAAGCGCGCACAGAAACACCGTATTATTGAAAATCGGCGCCGAAAGAACGGCTTTTACCGATTTTTTATTGTTGATTTCAAAGCTCGTCTGCATATTCGGGAAGACAACGAGTCCTCGGAGCGCTATGACGGGCAGAACCGTATTTTCAACTTTTTCTATATATTTTGACATTGTATCACCGCCGTTTTTACTGAAAATCATTCGTTATTTTTATCGTTTTCGTCGTTTTTACCGACTTTTTTGCTCTTTTTGAATTTGAATTTCGTCTCGTTTCCGTGGGCGAGTCTCGAGAGGTTTTCATGGTGCTTCAGAATGACCGTTAATGCAATTATAAGCGAGCATATAAACGCAAAGCCGCTTCCGGGGAACGCCGACGTTCCCGAAAAATAAGTATAGTACGTGAGAAGCGGAAAGACCGCCGCCGCAAGCACCGAGCCGAGAGATATAAACCTTGTGAATATCACCGTGAGAAGAAATACGCCTATGACGATTGCGAACGCTATCGGGTTAAGCACGAGTATCGCCGCTGCCGCCGTGGCAACGCCCTTTCCCCCGCGGAATTTGTAAAATACCGGGAAGACGTGTCCCAGAACGGCTCCGACCGCAGACGCATATCCGCCGTGCATTACTCCCATAAGAAAACTGCAAAGAACGACTGCGACTATGGCCTTTAAAATATCGCCGAGTATCGTTATTCCCGCGGCTTTCGCCCCGTAGGTACGCATCATATTCGTGGTGCCGGCGTTTTTGCTGCCGTGCTCTCTTACGTCGTCGTTATACATCTTTTTCGACACTATAAGCGAAAAATTGAGACTTCCCAGAACGTATCCGATAAGCGCGCACAGCACAATACCCGCTATCATCACGGCCGTTGCTATTCCGCCCGGCATCTGCGGTATTACCGCCGTGAAAAGTCCGTTTGAATATGCGTCCGATATTATTTTAAGCAATTTTATTTCTCCTCTGAAAATGCGTTTTTACATATTTATTATACAAGTAAGTATGATTATATCACATTTCCGTTTCCTTTTCAATACTTTTTTCGGCATAATTCTCATTATTGATGCCCGAATACAATAATTTTCAATTTCAATACATTTTGGTTATACTTAAAGAGCATATCCGTGATAAAATATTATTGCAAGGAAATATATTTATTTTTCGGGAGAATTATTATGAATATTCAGTTTTATCAAAAGCTCACGCTGCTCGATTATCCCTCAAAAACCGCCTGCACCGTCTTTACCTACGGCTGCAATTTAAGGTGCCCGTTCTGCCACAACGCTTTGCTCGTAACACAGCCCGCCGAAGAACAAGTCGACGAAAACGAGTTCTTCGCTTTTCTTGAAAAGAGAAAAGGGCTTCTCGACGGCGTATGCATTACCGGCGGAGAACCGCTCATTCAGCCCGACATAAAGGAATTTATCCGTAAGATAAAGGATATGGGATACCTCGTAAAGCTCGACACAAACGGCTTTTTCCCCGAAAAGTTAAAGGACCTTTTATCGTCAGGTCTGCTCGACTACGTTGCCATGGACATAAAAAACTCGCCCGACAGATACGCTTTCACCTGCGGGCTTGAGCGCGTCGACCTTTCAAAAGTCAACGAGTCGATAGATTTACTCAAAAACTCCGGCGTAGATTTTGAATTCCGCACCACCGCCGTAAAGGAATTTCACTCGGTCGAAAGCTTTATTGAAATAGGAAAATGGTTAAACGGCGGCTTCAAATACTTCATCCAGTCGTTCAAGGACTCCGGAAACACGATAGAAAAAGGACTTTCCTCTTTTACGGAAGAAGAACTCCTCGCTTTCAAGGCCGCCGTCTCGCCGTTCCTCCCATGCGTTTCGCTCAGAGGTGTGTAAACACAATATATAGATAAATTTTTGCAAAAAACAACAAAATATTGTGTTTTTCTATTGACAAATCAAAATGCGTGTGATAACATATATTTACAGGCTTTTTGAAAAAGGCGGCAAGGAAGGAAAGGCGGAAAAAAGATGTATCAAGTTATAAAAAGAGACGGGAAAATAGTTGATTTTAATCTCGAAAAGATATCCCAGGCGATATCTCTCGCGTTCGAGGCCTGCGAAAAGAATTTTGTTCCGCAGGTTATAGATTTTCTCGCCCTCAAAGTTACGGCTGATTTTGAGCCGAAAATCAAAAACAATTTAATTCAGGTGGAGGACATTCAGGACAGCGTCGAAACCGTTCTCGTTCAGGCGGGTTACGCGGAAGTTGCAAAGGCATACATTCTGTACCGCCGTCAGAGAGAAAAACTGCGTAATATGAAGTCCACGATTCTTGACTACAAGGAACTTGTGGACAGTTACGTAAAGGCGACGGACTGGAGAGTTAAGGAAAACTCCACCGTTACCTATTCCGTCGGAGGTCTTATTTTAAGCAACTCCGGCGCGATTACGGCAAATTACTGGCTGTCGGAAATTTACGACGATGAAATCTCAAACGCGCACAAAAACGCGGATCTCCACATTCACGACCTTTCCATGCTCACGGGCTACTGCGCCGGCTGGTCATTGAAGCAGCTCATTAAAGAAGGCCTCGGCGGAGTTACGGGAAAAATCACCTCCTCCCCCGCAAGCCATCTCGCAACCCTCTGCAACCAGATGGTAAACTTCTTGGGAATCATGCAGAACGAGTGGGCGGGCGCGCAGGCGTTCTCGTCGTTTGACACGTATCTCGCTCCGTTCGTAAGGACGGACAATCTGACGTACGACCAGGTTAAAAAGAGTCTCGAATCCTTCATCTACGGCGTTAACACGCCTTCAAGATGGGGAACTCAGGCGCCTTTCTCGAACATCACGCTCGACTGGACCGTGCCGAAGGACCTTGCCGACCAGAAAGCCATAGTCGGCGGCAAAGAGCAGGACTTCACCTACGGCGACTGCAAAGCCGAAATGGATATGATAAACAAGGCGTTTATCGAGATAATGATTGAGGGCGACGCAAACGGACGCGGCTTCCAGTACCCCATTCCGACTTATTCGATGACGCGCGACTTTGACTGGTCGGAAACCGAAAACAACAAGCTCTTGTTTGAAATGACGAGCAAATACGGCACGCCGTACTTCTCAAACT
>JAGADB010000141.1 GCA_017613815.1 Clostridia bacterium
GCGCCGGCAAACTCGCCGTGGGAATAATTTTCATACTTGCGCTTCTTTTGATAAGCAACGTTTTCAATATGTATGCGCTGAACTTCTTGCTCAGCAACGTCGTGCAGGTCGGAATTCTCGGAATTATCATCGTTTTCCAGTCGGAATTCAGATATTTTCTCGAAAAAGTCGGAGGAAACACCTTTATAACGAGTATTAACAAAAAAACCGAAAAGCGAGTGCTTTCCGACGTCTTCAAATGCATTGACGCGGTTGTCGACGCGTGCGATTCCTTCTCGAAGGAAATGGTCGGCGCTTTAATTGTGTTTGAGCGCTCAACAAAGCTCGGGGATATAATCAAAACGGGCACGGTAATCGATTCCGAGCCGTCGGAATACCTCATCAAAAACATCTTTTTCAACAAGGCGCCGCTTCACGACGGAGCGCTTGTGATAAGAGATTTCAGGCTTTGTTCGGCAGGCTGTTTTCTTCCGCTCAGCGACGACGGCTCGTTGAACCGCGAACTCGGAACGCGGCACAGAGCGGGACTCGGAATAAGCGAAAATTCCGACGCCGTGGTCGTTATAGTTTCGGAGGAGACGGGAGTTATCTCGGTTGCGCTTGACGGCGAACTTACGAGAAACTACACTCCGGCAAAACTCAAAGAAAAGCTTGTTTCGCTTATGGTTCACGATGAAAACAAAAAAGAAAATCCGATATCAAAGAGATTCAAACGGTAAACTGTGAAGGGAGAGCTTAAGATGAACGAAAAAGATACGAACAACACAAAAAAAGAGCTTCAGAACCTCACAACGACGTTTGACGAAAACGGCAAGATAAAGAGAACTTCCAAAAAGAGCACGCTTCTTCCGAAAATTCTCTCGGTTTTTGCCGCGATAATACTCTGGATGTACGTTTATCAGGCGGTTGAGTATGAGGGCGTGATAAAAGACGTTCCGATTTCGTTTGAGAACTTCAACAACAATCTCGGACTCGATATCGTGAGCGGTTACGAGAGCACAGTCGACGTAACGCTCAAAGGCACCAACAACATCATAAACAAAATTACGAAAAACGACATAAGGGCGGCGGCGGACCTGTCGCAGGTAACACAGCTCGGCGACTATACCATTCAAATTAAGATTGACCCGCCGAACGGTGCAAAAATAGTTGATCAGAGTATCACCGAAATAAACCTTTCGGTTGATAAAACAATTAAAAGCACGGTTTCCGTTCAGCCGAAACTGAATTATACCGTTCAGTACCCGTATGAGATCGGAGAAGTTACTGTCGAGCCGCAGACGATTGAAATAACAGGCCCCGAAACCGATATAATTTCGATAGACTCGGCTGAAGCGGAAATAAATCTCGGAAGTATCAAGAACAACGTCATTTCCCAGGTGCCGCTTATTCTCAAAAACGCAAACGGCTATGAGGTAAGCTCGAAATATATCGTTGCAAATCCGAGCACGGCTCAGATTTCCGTTTCGGTACTGAAAACGGCGGGCTACATAGTGAATCCGAATTTGCAGTATAACAGCGACAGCTTTAACGTAAAGTTCAAGCCGGAAAAGGTGTACGTAAAAGGTCTTGTAAACGACGTAGACGCGATAAACGAGATAACGACCGAACGGCTTGTGATTAATGCCGCCGGTGAATTTACAGTTAAACTCAACGAAATGAACGGACTTAAGTATTACAGCAGCTATAACGCAAATGATGGCGATATTGTTTCGGAAATAACGGTAACTGCCGAGGAAAAGCGCGTAGTTGTACCTGAAAAGACCGAAGATGAGGAATAATTTCTTTGTAATCCGGAATATAAAAGTTCCGGTTTGCTTTGAATCGGCGGAATATCACGATGAAACCGCCTTAAATAAAGCAAAAAAGAAGTATTCTTCAAAGCTTGAACGAAAATTCGGCAAAGCAGACTTTTTTATATATAAAAAATCCGTCGACGCAAGAAAAACCGATGAGATTTACTTCATTTATTCCGTTGCGGCAAAGCCGGAAAAAGAGGTTATTTCCGACGTAACCGATGAAGACGTGTCGGTTGTGAATACACAGTATCCCGAATTTGACAAAATGAGCGTAAAACACGGCGAAAGACCCGTCGTCGTCGGATTCGGACCTTCCGGAATGTTCTGTTCTTACGTGCTTGCGCTTGCGGGCGCAAAACCTTTGATTATCGAGCGCGGGGACAGGATCGAAGAGAGAACCGGAAAGGTAAAGGAATACTGGGAAAACGGAAAGCTTGACACGGAAAGCAACGTTCAGTTCGGAGAGGGAGGCGCCGGAGCTTTTTCCGACGGAAAACTCCTTTCGAGGATAAACGATAAGCTTACGGGATACGTTCTTGACAAATTCGTTGAATTCGGCGCACCGAAAGAAATACTTTATCTTTCAAAGCCGCACGTCGGAACGGATTTGCTCAAAAATATCGTCCGCAATATCAGAAACGAAATAATAAAATTCGGCGGCAGTTTTATGTTTAACTCCAAACTGACCGGAATAAACACAGATTCCGCAGGAAGCGTCAGGAGCGTTGAAATAAACGGAAGTGAAACGTTTGAAGCGTCAGCTGTGTTTCTGTGTATCGGACACAGCGCAAGAGACACCTTTTCAATGCTTATTGAAAGAGGATATACGGTAACGCCGAAATCCTTTTCGGTAGGCGTCAGAATTGAACACCTGCAAAGCGACATAAACAGAGCGCTTTACGGGAAATACGCCGAATGCATTGCGCTTGAAAAGGCGCAGTACACGCTTTCTCACAGGGAAAACGGACGCGCGGTATATTCTTTCTGCATGTGCCCGGGAGGCATGGTTGTTGCGAGCGCATCCGACACGAGCGAAATTGTTACAAACGGTATGAGTTACTATAAAAGAGACGGCGCAAACGCAAATTCCGCAATAGCCGTTTCCGTAAACGAGAGCGACTACGGCGCAACGCCCATGGGCGCAATCGAATATCAAAGGAAAATCGAGAGGGCGGCATACGAGCTTGCCGGCTCAAACGGAGCGGCTCCCGTACAGACTCTTTGCGATTATATGAATTCGACTCTTACTAACGAGCCGAAAAGGATTATTCCGTCATATACGGGAAAGACGAAAATCTGCGATATAAACGCACTTTTCCCCGAATACATAAACGAAATGCTGAAAATCGGATTTTGCGATTTCGAAAAGAAAATAAAGGGCTTTTCGTGCGGCGACGCGGTTCTTACCGCACCCGAAACGAGAACTTCAAGCCCTGTCAGAATAAACAGAGACGAAAACTTTGCTTCTCTGAAGTCGAAAAATCTCTATCCTTGCGGCGAGGGCGCGGGATACGCGGGCGGCATCACAAGCGCCGCGGTTGACGGCATAAAATGCGCGATTTCCTACCTCGAAAGAATATCGGAGTAAAAAACTATGAACGCAAAAGCATACGTAATCGAACTTTTTGGCAAAACGGCAAAAGTCAGGGTTATAAGGCGTACCGCCTGCGACTCCTGTGCTTCCTGCGCGCAAAAGGAAGCATGCCATGCGGAGCTTTTGCTTTCCGACGCAAACAAAACTTACGATATTGAAGCGGAAAACACCGTAAACGCAAAAAAAGGCGACCTTGTTGAAATTCAGTCGGAAAACAAAAAGCAGCTGGCGCTGTCGGCTCTGCTGTTTGTTGTTCCCGTTATTTTCGGTATAATTGTTTATACTTTGGCGTTTTACGTTTTTGATTTTGCGGAATACGCGGTAATTTCCGCGGTCTTTGCAGCGGCGGCTGCCTTTTTCGTATGCGCTTTTTCTGCCGACAGGTACTCGAAAAAGCATATGAAATCGTATATCACAAAAATAATTGAGGAGAGCGGTAACGAAGATGCACGACAATAACAAGCGCAGCGTTATCTGGAATATCGGTCAGCCTGACGCAAAAAAATCGTCGGAACTTGCGAAAAAACTCGGAATTTCCGAATTTTTAGCAAAACTTCTCGTCGCAAAGGGCATAGACGATGCAGACGAGGCCTTGAAGTTTATGAACTGCGATTATATGCTTCTGCACGACCCTTTTTTGCTTCCCGATATGGACAAAGCGGCAAAACGCATACACGAAGC
>JAGADB010000142.1 GCA_017613815.1 Clostridia bacterium
AAACCATCATCAGGTGGAAGGTGATCTCCGCCGTGAGGTCGCTCTTAATATCAAGAGACTTACGGAGATCGGCTGCTACAGAGGTATCAGACACAGAAAAGGTCTGCCTGTAAGAGGTCAGAGAACCAAAACAAACGCAAGAACAAGAAAAGGCCGCGCAAAGACGGTTGCGAACAAGAAGAAATAAGGAGTGATTTGCAAGCATGGCAAAAGTAGTTAAAAGTAAGAAAGTTACGAAAAAGCGCCGCGAGCGTAAGAACGTTCCGCAGGGCGCCGCACACGTACATTCTACGTTCAATAACACGATAGTTACCATCACGGACAGAGCGGGCAATACTGTTTCGTGGGCGTCCGCGGGCGAGCTTGGCTACAAGGGCAGCAGAAAAGCAACTCCTTACGCCGCTCAGATGACCGCAGAGGCTGCGGCAAAGGTCGCTATCGACCACGGTATGAAAACTATCGACGTTTACGTCAAGGGTCCCGGACAGGGCAAGGAAGCGGCGATTCGCGCACTGCAGACCGCAGGACTGCAAATCGAATGGCTCCGTGACGTAACACCCATACCTCACAACGGTTGCCGTCCTCCCAAAAGAAGACGCGTATAATTAACAAGGAGGAAAAAACAAAATGGCAAAAAACAATCAGCCCATCGCAAAGCGCTGCAAGGCACTTGGCGTATCTCCCGCTGTTCTCGGCTACAACAAGAAGAATACAAACCGCAACAGCCAGAACAAAATGAAGAAGAAGCAGAGTGAATACGGACTTCAGCTCGTTGAAAAGCAGAAGGTCAAATTCATATACGGCATTCTTGAAAAGCAGTTCCACATATATTACAATAAGGTTTCCAAAATGCCCGGTAAGACCGGTGAAAACCTGCTCACCTATATTGAGCGCCGCCTTGATAACGTAGTGTTCCGTCTCGGACTCGCCGCAACGCGCCGTGAGGCCCGTCAGCTTGTCAATCACGGACATTTCACCGTTAACGGCAAAAAGGTCAATATACCCTCTTACATCGTCAACGTGGACGACGTTATAGAGGTCAAGGAAAGCAGCCGTTCATCCGTCGTATTTACCAGACTGAACGAGGCAGATATGCTCATAACGGAAACGCCGCAGTGGCTGCAGCGTGATAAAGAAGCCTTCAGGGGCAAGGTCTTAAGACTTCCGATACGTGAAGATATTGACTTCCCCGTGGAAGAGCATCTTATCGTCGAGCTTTATTCAAAGTAATAAAGACCTCCCGCGAAGAAACGTCGCGGTGGGAAGCCGCGAAACTTCGCCGTTATGTAAACTATCAGATAACCCAATGTTTACTTTATTGTTTTTTAGGAGGTACGCTATATGTTAGAAATCCAAAAGCCGCAAATCTCTTTGCCTGAGTCATCGGATGAAAGAATCGGCACGTTTGTCGTAGAGCCGCTTGAAAGAGGCTACGCGACGACACTCGGCAACTCCCTGCGCAGAGTGCTTATGAGCTCGCTGCCCGGCGTTGCTCCGATATATATAAAAATCAGAGACGTCATACACGAAATATCAACCATACCCGGCGTAAAAGAGGACGTATGCGAGATAGTGCTTAACGTTAAGGGAATAATCGCAAAGCTGTACGTTGAGGGACAGAAGACCGTTATGATAAGCGCAACGGGTCCCTGCGAAGTAAAAGCCGGCGATATTACGCCTGATTCCGATATTGAGATTCTTAATCCCGATTTGCACATATGCACGCTGTCTGAGAACACGAGCTTCTTTATGGAGATTACGTTCGACCACGGCAGAGGCTACGTACAGCAGGATAAGAACAAAGAGATAAACGCGACACAGCAGCTTGGCATAATATACACGGATTCCATTTACACGCCGGTAAAAAGCGTAAACTTTATCCCGGAGAGCATCCGTGTCGGTAACTCAGGTGTTACGGATTACGACAGGCTGACATTGAATGTGGAAACAAACGGCACAATATCCGCAAAGGAAGCCGTGTCGCTTGCCGCCAAGATTCTCAACGAGCATCTCAACCTCTTCGTCAACTTGTCTGACGAAGCAAGGAACGCGGAAATCATGGTTGACAGCAAGGAAACTCAGAGAGACAAGATTCTTGAGATGACCATTGAGGAACTTGACATGTCGGTAAGAAGCTTCAACTGTCTGAAGCGCGCCGACATCCATACCGTTGAGGATTTGACAAACAGGACAGAAGAAGATATGATAAAGGTGAGAAACCTCGGCAAGAAGTCGCTTGAAGAGGTCATCGCCAAACTGAACGAGCTCGGACTCAGTCTCAAAAAGACCGAGGAATGAGCGATATAAGGAGGATAATCTAAATGCCCGGCACAAGAAAGTTAGGCAGACCGACAGCTCACAGAATGCTCATGCTTCGCGGTATGGTAACTCTGATGATAGAAAACGGTCAGATTGAAACAACACTTACCCGTGCAAAAGAGGTAGCACCTCTTGCCGATAAAATGATTACGTTAGGCAAAAAGAACACGCTCGCGTCGCGCAAGGCCGCTTATGAGTTCTTAACGAAGGAATCCGCGGTTTTCAAGCTCTTTGACGAGATGGCGCCGTTCTTCGCCGCACGCAACGGCGGTTACACCGCCGTATATAAGCTCGGACCCCGCCGCGGAGACGGCGCGGAGATGGCAGTCGTCAAATTCGTAGGCTACGAAAAGAAAGAGCCGCCGAAGGACGACAAGAAAAAGGAAAAGGAAGAGAATAAATAATTTTCGACCTATAAAAAATCCCGGCGCGTCCGGGATTTTTGTTTATCCGGATTATCACACAAACGTATTGACAATTGCATAATTGTGTGGTATAATGCTATAGGGTGATGAAGTTGCTTATAGATACCGTAATAAAAAATGAAGCGGCGCGCAATGAACAGATGATAAAGGAGTATGAAACTCTTATATCAAATCTTCCGAAGGGCACGCTTATTTGCCGTAAAAACGGATATTATTATTTAAAATACCGTGAAAACGGAAAGGTCTGTGATAAATACGTAGGAAAAGACGTCGAAACCGTCGCACAATTACAGGATAAACTTGAAGTCCGCCGTCATTACAGTGAGATGTTAGCGGCGCTGAAGCGTGAACAAAAAGCGATTTACAGAATGATGGAGGATTTTTGATGATTATATATCATGGAAGCACCGTGCCGGTCGAATACCCGGAAATAATACAGAGCGCGGTTTTTCTTGATTTCGGATGCGGTTTTTATACTACGACTTCGTATGAACAGGCAGAGCGTTGGGCAAAGATTAAAATGCGGAGAACGGGGGCTGAGGTCGGTTACGTTTCAGTATATGATTTTGATTTTGAGGCAGCCGAAAAAAGTGCGGATTTATACCGCTTTGCAACCGCCGACGCCGAATGGCTTGAATTTATCGTAAGCAACCGGCGCGGAGAAAAAATGTTCGGGGATAAAGATATTTATATTGGTCCTGTCGCGGACGATAATATCTACCGTTCAATCAGGCTTTTTGAAACCGGCGTGCTTGACTCGGAGGAGACGGTAAAAAGACTTAAGACCGAGGTGCTTTATGACCAATGGGCGTTTCATACAAAAAAAGCGTTGTCGTATTTAACCTTTATTGAAGCAAAGGAAATCAGGGAGTAATAAATATGGAAAGAGAACAGTTTGACGCAATTATGCCATATATTGCAGCAGACCTTGCCGGAAGGATTGCAAAAAAGCAGAATATCAAAGAAGAAGACGCGATAAGCGCTCTGTACGGCTCCAAGCTGTACGATGTACTTGAAAAAGAGGAAACAAAGCTATGGCAATACAGTACGGATATGCTTTATTCTTTATTTGAAGAAGAACAAAGAACCGGAAAAATTCCTTTTCC
>JAGADB010000143.1 GCA_017613815.1 Clostridia bacterium
GAACAGTTTCTCTGGCGCTTGAGGGACGGCTTGATACCGTTACCGCGCCTGAGCTGGAACAGAATATCAAAGGCATGCTTGACGGGCTGAACGCTTTGACTTTGGACTTTTCAAAGCTGGAATACATTTCATCCGCGGGGCTGCGCGTCCTTCTGTCGACTCAAAAGGCGCTTGCGGCCAAAGGCGGCATGAAAATAAAGAATATAGGCAGCACCGTAAAAGAGGTTTTTGAACTCACGGGCTTTGCCGATATTCTGACTATCGAGTAAAAAGCAGTTTTAAGAAACGGACGGGAAAGAGAAATGACGAACGGAAACAATAACCTTGTTAAATTGAATTTTACCGGAAGAATAGATTCCGGCAACGCTGCCGAAGTTGAGCAGAAAATATTTTCGGAACTCGAAGGGCGCACAGGCGCGTCCGTCGAGATAGACGCGTCGGAGCTTTCGTATATATCGAGCGCGGGACTGCGGGTAATTCTGCGTATCAAAAAATCGTTCCCCGATATGAAAATCGTAAACGTAAATTCCGAGGTTTACGAAATTCTCGATATGACCGGCTTTACCGAGATGATGCCCGTGGAAAAGGCGTACCGCGTAATTTCCGTCGACGGCTGCGAGGTAATAGGACACGGCGCAAACGGCACGATTTACCGCATTGACCGCGACAACGTCGTTAAGGTTTACAACAACGCCGACGCACTTTCGGACATTCAGCACGAAAGAGAAGTGGCGAGACTTGCGCTTATTCTGGGAATCCCGACGGCGATTTCCTACGACGTCGTAAAGGTAGGCGAGAGCTACGGCTCGGTATTTGAACTGCTGAACGCGGAGTCGTTCTCGAAAATACTCTCGACGCAGCCCGAAAAGATGGACTGGTGCGTAAAAGAATACGTCAAAATGCTCAAAAGGATACACTCGACAGAGGTTCCCGAGGGAAAACTTCCCGATATGAAGGAAACGGCGCTCTCCTGGGCTGAATTTATGAAGCCGTATCTTCCGGAAGACGCGGGAAGCAAGCTCGTTTCGCTGGTGGAGGCGGTCCCCCACGACGACCATATGATTCACGGCGACTACCACACCAAAAACCTTGAACTGCAGAACGACGAGGTTTTGCTTATAGATATGGACACGCTTGCAATCGGAAATCCGATTTTCGAGCTTGCAAGCATGTTTAACGCCTACGTCGGTTTTTCCGAAACAAACCACGAAAACATAAAGAAATTCCAGGGATTCGACTTTGAAACCGCCGGAAAATTCTGGCACAAAACCCTGGCGGAATATCTCTGCACGAATTGCGAGACCAAAATACGCGAGGTTGAGGACAAGGCGAGAATAATCGGATATACGCGCCTTATAAGGCGTTCAATCCGCCGCGGAGGGCTTGAATCGGAATCCGAAAAGAAAAATATCGAATTGTGGACGGAAGAACTCGTCGGACTCTTGAAAAAGACCGACACGCTTTGCTTTGAACCGAACGAACTCGATATCGAGGCGTCCCCCGAAAATCTCTCGGAGGTGCAGGCGTTCGTGGAGGAGAAAATAGAGGCTGAAAACTGCTCTCCCAAAGACGTAATGCAAATCGGCGTGGCGGTTGAGGAGATCTTTATAAATATCGCAAGCTACGCTTACGCGCCCGAAAAAGGAAAGGCGACGGTGCGCATAGAGGTTTCAAACGACCCGCTTGCCGTTTCGATTACCTTCATCGACCACGGAATTCCTTACGACCCGCTCGCAAAGGAAGACCCCGACGTAACGCTTTCGGCGGAAGAGCGTGAAATCGGCGGACTCGGCATCTTTATGACCAAAAAGATTATGGACGACGTAAAATACGAATACATTGACGGCCAGAATATACTGACCTTGAAAAAAACGCTTTAAAAGGAGGACGTGCCGTATGACGGACGGTTTTTACAAAATAGATCTGCATATGCATTCAACCGTCTCGGACGGCACCGACAGTCCGGAACTGATTGCAAAAAAGGTGCTTGCGGAAAAAATAAATATTTTTTCCGTAACCGACCACGACGCCGTAAAGGCGTCAGAGATTACGGCGCCTATTGCAAGGGAAAGCGGAATTACCTTTATACCCGGCGCTGAATTTTCCTGCAAGGACAAAAACGGAAAATATCATATCCTCGGCTACGGATTCGACCCGGAAAGTACATTTATACAAGACGTCGTAAAGCAAAGCCACGGCTACCGCATAAAAAAGGTCGTATCCCGTCTGGATTTCTTGAAATCGCAGTACGGATTTGAATTTCCGGAAGAGGAAGTTTCAAAACTTCTCTCTCTCGACAACCCCGGAAAGCCGCATATAGGAAACCTTATGGTAAAATACGGATACGCGGAATCAAGGGGACAGGCAATAACGGAATATATCAATAAAAAGCATTTTGAAAACGAATACGTAAGGCCGGAAGAAGCCATAGCCGGAATAATCGGCGGAGGCGGAAAAGCGGTGTTGGCGCACCCGTTTTTCGGAAGCGGAGACGAGCTCATTCTGGGAAAAGATATGGAAAACCGCATCCTCAGGCTTATGGAATACGGGCTTTGCGGCATCGAGGCGTTTTACTCGGGCTTTTCCGAAAAACTGACGTCGGAAGCGCTTTCGCTTGCGGAAAAATATAATCTGTACGTTACCGCCGGAAGCGATTATCACGGCGAAAACAAGCTCATAAAGCTCGGCGACACGGGCCTTGACGC
>JAGADB010000144.1 GCA_017613815.1 Clostridia bacterium
AAGAACGAGAACGGCAGCCTTTCAAGATGGGTGAAAAGCTCGCTTCGCATCTGCGCCTGCATCCGTGTTCCTACCATATGTCCCTGGTACTGAACGAAATACCGAAGCAGCATGCGCACGACGTACAGCGCAAGCACGATAATGCCCGCAACAACTATCTCGCGGTACATCTTATTCGGGATATAGTCCTTTAACATTCTGTTCGTCATGATGGGATACACCATGCCGACGACGGATATCATTATCGCGGCGAGCATATCGAGCGCGAACATAAATTTATGGGGCTTATAATATTTTACAAATCTTTTTAACATCTTTTTTCACGCATTTCCGTATTTTTTCAAACAAAAATATTATAAACTAGTTATTTAATTAAGTCAATACGAATTCAAAAAAATATTGAAAAAAGTTTTTTCAAGTGAAGTGCGTTTTCTATTTACAAAAATTATTTTATATTGTATAATATATTTGAATTTTCACAAAGTTTTTTCTTACGAAAGGGCGTTTTATATGAGCAAAGAACTGAAAATGCTTGCAATCGACCTCGGCGCTTCCAGCGGCAGAGGAATTGTCGGCAAATTTGACGGAAACAAAATCTCGCTTGAGGAAAACCACCGTTTTACGAATGACCCGGTCAACATAGGCGGCGCTTTATTCTGGGACACCTTAAAGCTCTTTACCGAAATCAAAAAGGCGATTTCCAACTGCGTTCTTTCGGAGAACAGGGACATAAAAAGCATATCTATCGACACGTGGGGCGTGGATTTCGGCTTTCTCGACAAGAGCGGTCAGCTTATAGGAAACCCGTACAACTACCGCGACCCGCGGCTTACGGAAGCCCTTATGGAGGAGGTTTTCTCCATCGTTCCGAAAGAGGAGTTATACAAAATCACGGGAACGCAGTTCCTCAACTTCAACTCGATTTTCCAGCTCTATTCATTCAAAAAGACGCCTTACGTCTTACAGAACGCCGAAAACGTGCTATTCATACCCGATTTGCTGAAATATTTCTTAACGGGTTCAAAACAGACGGAGTACACGATAGCGTCGACCTCCCAGCTTCTCGACGCGAAAACGCGTTCGTGGGCGTGGGACATCATAGACAGGCTCGGCTTTGACAGAAAACTGTTCGGGCAGATAGTAAATCCCGGAGAATCCGCAGGAAAGCTTCTGCCGCACGTGCTTGAAGAGGTCGGGGCAACCGACGCCGAGGTTATTGCCTGCGCAAGCCACGACACCGCGTCGGCGGTCGTTGCCGTTCCCGCGAAAACAGACGATTTCGTATACATTTCGAGCGGCACGTGGTCGCTCATGGGCAAGGAAATTCCCGAGCCGATAACAAACGATTTATCATACGGCTACAACATGACGAACGAGGGCGGAACGGAGGGAAAAATCCGTTTCTTAAAGAACATCATGGGGCTCTGGATTGAGCAGGAAAGCCGCCGCCAATGGGCGCGCGAGGGTGAAAAAATCTCGTTTGACGAGTTATCGAACATGGCGATGGCGCAAAAGCCGCTTACCTGTTTTATAAACCCGTCGGACCTCGTTTTCCAGACTCCCGGAAACATGCCCAAGCGCATAGTAGAGTACTGCAGAAAGACGGGACAGCACGTTCCCGAAACAAAGGGCGAAATCGTAAGGTGCATTTTCGACAGTCTTGCGATGTGTTACAGAATGACCTGCGAGGGCATAGACGAAATCACCGGCTCAAAGGCACCGTTTATCAACATAGTCGGCGGAGGCACAAAGGAAGTCCCGCTTTGCAGGCTGACGGCGGATGCCTGCAAAAGACCCGTGGTAACGGGTCCGGTCGAGGCGACGGCTCTCGGCAATATCGCCGTTCAGGCGATTGCCGCAGGCGAAATCAAGGACATCAAGCAGGCCCGCGAGGTTATCGCAAACTCGTTTGAGCTCTCGTACTTCGAGCCGTCCGACTCCGACATGTGGGACGACGGATACGAGAGATTCAAGAAAATCATAAACGGTTAACAACAAATTTATATATTTATCGGAGGAAAAAAACATGAGCGCAAGATATGAATCGGCAAAAGCGATATACGCTTCTTTCGGAATCGACACCGACAAAGTCATCGAAAAGCTGAAAACGGTTCCCGTTTCGCTTCACTGCTGGCAGGGCGACGACGTTACCGGTTTTGACCACGACGGTCCCCTTACGGGCGGTATTCAGACGACGGGCAACTACCCCGGAAAGGCAAAAACTCCCGACGAATTATTCGCCGACATGGAAAAGGCGATGTCGCTATGCCCCGGAAAAAAGAAAATAAACGTTCACGCGTGCTACGCGATATTTGAAGACGGCGAATTTGCCGACAGAGACGCGCTTGAGCCCAAGCACTTCAAAAAATGGGTGGAATTTGCAAAGAAAAACGGCGCGGGCATAGATTTCAACCCGACCTATTTTTCGCACCCGAAGGTTAAAGACGGCCTTACGCTTTCGAGTCCCGACGAGGAGACGAGGCGTTTCTGGATAAATCACGGAAAAGCGTGCATAAGAATTTCGGAATATTTCGCAAAAGAGACGGGTATTCCCTGCGTTATGAACATATGGACCGGCGACGGCTACAAGGACATTCCCGCCGACCGCATGGGTCCGAGAATGCGCTACAAGCAGTCGATTGAGGAAATTCTCTCGGAGCCGTACGACAAAAATCTCGTAAAGCCGTGCGTTGAGTCAAAAGTTTTCGGCATAGGCGTTGAATCCTTCACCTCCGGCTCGGCGGAATTCACGCTTTCGTTTGCGGCAACCCACGACGGCTGTCTGCCCCTTATGGACAACGGACACTATCATCC
>JAGADB010000145.1 GCA_017613815.1 Clostridia bacterium
GAGATAATGCAGATATTATAATTACATATACATTCGCAAAGGGAGAATACATAATGTACAGGCACTTCTTAAAGAGGCTTTTCGACATCGTTTTGTCGGCGCTTGCGCTTATATTGCTTGCGTGGCTGTTTGTTATTTTAGCAATAATAATTAAGATAGACGATCCCGGCCCCGTCTTCTTTTCGCAGAGGAGAGTCGGAAAAAACAAAAAACTTTTCAAGCTTTATAAATTCAGAACGATGAAGATGTGCACGCCGCACGACACGCCGACGCATCTTCTGGAAAACCCCGAGCAGTACATAACAAAAGTCGGCAAATTCTTGCGCAAGAGCAGTCTTGACGAGCTGCCGCAGCTTTGGAATATACTTACGGGCGCAATATCAATAATAGGTCCGCGTCCCGCGCTGTGGAATCAGGACGACCTCATTGCCGAGCGCGACAAATACGGCGCAAACGACATAAAGCCCGGACTTACGGGCTGGGCGCAGATAAACGGACGCGACGAGCTCGAAATCGACGTAAAAGCAAAATTTGACGGCGAATACGCAAAAACACTCAAAGCCGGCGGCTTTAAAGCATTCGCATTCGACTGCCGCTGTCTTTTCGGAACGGTATTTTCGGTTCTCAGGGGAGACGGCGTCGTGGAAGGCGGCACCGGCGAGATAAAGAAGCATGAGGTAGAGAAAAAATGAATAAAACCGTGGCTGTTCTGTCATGTCATACCCCGTCTCTTTTCTGGTTCCGCGTCGATATGATGCAGGAATTTGCGCGCAGAGGATATAAAGTATACGCGCTCGGAAACGAATCTGAGGAGGACTGGGCGGAAAGATTTGCAGAAAAAGGTATCACCTATCAACAAATCAATATCAAAAGAAACGGTTTGAATCCATTTCAGGACAAAAAAGCCCTTTCTTCCATAAAAACGCGGCTGAAAGAAATTAAACCCGACAAAGTCTTTACGTATCAGGCGAAAACCGTTATTTACGGCACCATGGCGGCGAACGGCTTAGGGGTAACCGAGGTTTATCCGCTTATTGCGGGAATGGGCTCAATGTATCTGTCGGACTCGTTGAAAGCAAGACTCGTGAGATTTGTGATGAACACGCTGTACCGCAGGTCGATTAAAAAGTGCCCGGCGGTCTTCTTCCAGAATCACGACGACGAGAAAACCTTCAGAGACAACCGAATCATAAAGAATCAGAAAGTCGTGATGATACACGGATCGGGAGTGAACACCGAAAAATTTACGGTAACTCCGCTTCCCGAAAAGACCGCGTTTCTGTGCATAAGCCGCCTTATTCGCGACAAGGGCGTGTACGAGTACCTCGAGGCGAGTGAAAAAATCAAAAAAGAATTTCCCGATACAAGGTGCATGCTCGTCGGTCCGTTCGACACGAACCCGTCGGCGATTAAGAAAGAGGAATTACAGCCGTTTATCGACGCGGGAGTGGAATATTTCGGCGAGCAGGAGGACGTAAGGCCGTATCTTATGCAGTCGAGCGTGTTCGTTCTGCCGTCGTACCGCGAGGGAACGCCGAAAACCAACCTTGAGGCGATGGCGTGCGGCAGGGCGGTTATCACGACCGACGCGCCGGGATGCAGAGAAACCGTAAAAGACGGCGAAAACGGATATTTGGTTCCGGTAAAGGACGTAAACGCGCTGTATGAAAAAATGAAATTTTTCATCGAAAACCCCGGGAAAGCAAAAGAAATGGGCGAAAAGGGGCGCGCGTCAGCGGAAGAGCTCTACGACGTGAAAAAGGTCAACGAGCAGATTTGTTTAACTATGGGCATTTAAATTTTATATAAAAATCTTACATATAAGGAGAAATTGAAAATGAGTCTTTACGAAAAAATCATCAACAAGGAAGAAAAAATCGCGCTTGTAGGACTGGGCTACGTCGGAATGCCGATCGCAGTTGAATTTGCGAAGCACGTAAACGTAATCGGTTTCGACATCAACAAGGCAAAAATCGAAGCGTACAAGAGCGGAAAGGACCCGACGCTTGAAGTCGGCGACGAGGCGATAAAAGCGTCATCGGTCGAATGGACGAGCGACGAGACCAAGCTGAGAGAAGCAAAATTCATCATAGTTGCGGTGCCTACGCCGGTTAACGACGACACGACGCCCGACCTCACCCCCGTAATCGGTTCGAGCGAAATCGTGGGACGCAATCTCACGAAGGGAACGATAGTCGTTTACGAATCGACGGTTTATCCGGGCGTTACCGAGGAGACCTGCTTGCCGATACTCGAAAAGGAATCGGGACTTAAATGCGGAGTCGACTTCAAAATCGGTTATTCTCCCGAGAGAATCAACCCCGGCGACAAGGTTCACAGACTTACGACAATAAAGAAGATAGTTTCCGGTATGGACGCGGAAGCTCTCGAAGAAATAGCAAACGTGTATCAGATAGTCGTTGCGGCGGGCGTACATAAGGCGTCGTGCATAAAGGTTGCAGAAGCTGCGAAGGTTATCGAAAACAGCCAGAGAGACATCAACATCGCGTTCATGAACGAGCTTTCGATTATATTCAACAAGATGGGAATAGATACCCTCGAAGTTCTGCAGGCGGCAGGCACGAAATGGAACTTCCTTCCGTTCCGTCCGGGACTCGTAGGCGGACACTGCATAGGCATCGACCCGTATTACCTCACTTACAGAGCCGAGCAGTTCGGCTACCACAGCCAGATAATACTCTCCGGCAGAAGAATTAACGACGACATGGGCAAATACGTTGCGGAACAGACCGTAAAACAGCTTATCGCGGCGGACAAGCCCATAAGAACCGCAAAAATCGGCTGTCTCGGAATTACCTTCAAGGAAGACTGCCCCGACGCGAGAAACTCCAAGGTTAACGACATACTAAAAGAGCTCAAGGAATACGGAATTACGCCGATAGTATGCGACCCCGTCGCAGACGCGCCCGACGCAAAGAAGTTTTACGGCGTGGACCTCGTTCCGCTTAGCGAATTCAAGGACCTCGACTGCCTTATTATCGCCGTTGCGCATAAGGAGTTTGCATCTCTTACCGATGAAGACATCGCGGCAATGTTCAAGAACGAGGATAACTCAAAGAAAGTAATCGTAGACGTAAAGGGCATAAGAAACAAGGATAAGCTTAAAGCCGACGGATACAGATACTGGAGACTTTGATAAAAGGAGATAAAATCCATGGGATACAGCAATCTTGCATTTGATAAGGACAGCGTTTTTCTCGTAACGGGAGGCGCGGGCTTCATAGGCTCAAACCTTTGCGAAGCAATTCTTAATCTGGGCTATAAGGTGAGATGCCTCGACGATTTGTCGACCGGCAAGCAGAAAAACGTGGACCTTTTTATCGATAACCCGAATTACACGTTCATAAAAGGCGATATTAAGGATTTCAACACCTGCCTTGAAGCGACCAAGGGC
>JAGADB010000146.1 GCA_017613815.1 Clostridia bacterium
CGCGTGGTTTATCGCCTCTACCGTCTGCGGCATGATTCCGTCGTCCGCCGCAACGACGAGTATTGCGATATCCGTCGCCATGGCGCCTCTGGCTCTCATGGCGGTGAACGCCTCGTGTCCGGGCGTGTCGAGGAATGTAATATCCCTATTGTTTATCTTAACCTTATATGCGCCAATATGCTGCGTTATACCGCCCGCTTCGCCCGCCGTTACGTTGGTATTTCTTATGGCGTCGAGCAACGAGGTCTTGCCGTGGTCGACGTGTCCCATTACAACGACTACCGGGCTTCTGGGCTCTAAGTTTTCCTCGGCGTCCGCCTCTTCGTCGGCAAACAGTTTTTCCTCTATCGATACTACGACTTCCTTTTCTGCCGCAATACCGAGTTCGTCTGCGAGAAGGTATGCGGTATCGTAGTCGACGATTTTATTCGCGCCGACCTGGTCCATGCCGAGTCCCATGGCAATAAGTCTCTTTATAACCTCGCCCGTCGTGATTTTAAGTTTTGCGGCAAGGTCGCTTATCATTATGTCTTCGGGCAGCGTTATGGGACCCGTAAACTTCTTTGCGGGTTCAACGGGTGCTGCCTGCTGTCCTTTTTTCTTTTGCTTTTTGCCCTTTACGAACGGCATCTGCGCCATGGTATCGCGCGCCGCCGACTCGTTGCGGCTTATTCTGCCGCCGACGCCTCTCTGAATTCCGCCCTGGGCGTTCTTTTTCTTGCCCTGTTTGGAGGAGCCCTCGGTTCCTATCATATCGGCGAGGTTATCGAGTTTTTCGTCGTATTTTGAGAGGTCGACTTCGCTCGTTCTTATATCGACTATTCTGACTCTGCCGTCGCTGTCTATATTCGGCGTTGCGCCTTCGATTCTCTTGCCCGCGTATCTGCTCTTTATTCTGCCGTCCTTATCGAACACCGGCTTCAAGCTCGGCTGGCGTACAGACTGGGAGTCCTCGTCCTTATCTTTTCCGAAGGACGACTGGTTATTCTTTTGAAATTTCGGCTTCTGCTGCGGCTTTGCCTGTCTGCTTTCCGGCTCGCTTACAAAGCCGTCTTTCGTGAATCTGACGTTTGCGTACTTATCAAATCTCTCGCTTTTGTCAAATTTCTGATAGATATCCTGTTTAATGCCTTCCTGTTTAAGAAGCTGAGCGCCTTCGCGCTGGATTTTGCTTATCTGTCTTTCGAGCTGTTTATCGGAAAGCTGAGTCTGCGTACGCGTTTCGGTTTTATTCGGGAACGCCTTTCTCTCGGGCGTTTTGGGAGGTACCGTTTCTTTTGCTTTTGAAGCTTCTCCCGGTTTTACGGGCGGTGCGCTCTTTGTTTCTTCTTTTTTGGCATTGAGTTTGGTTTTTTCGGTGCTTTCGGCGGTTTCTTTCTTTTCGGGAGCTTCTTTGGCTTCAGCCGCCTTCTTTTCGGCTTCTTTTTCCGCCGCTTTCTTTTTTTCTTTGGCTTTCTTTTCGGCGTTTTCGTAGAGATATTTATTGATATCGTCGACGGTGCTGCCCGAAACGAAATGCTCGAGCACGATATTTATCTCGTTGTTTTCAAGCACGGACGAAGAGGTTTTGCCCTCTTTTCCCTTGCTTTTCAAAAATTCGACGATATCCTTCGCCTTTTTCTCAATATCCTTTGCCAAATTGCTGATTTTATATTTTTCTGCCATAATCAGTTAAGCACCTCCGTGTGTGTTAAGTGTATCTCAATGCCGAGTTTTTCTATTATTTTAACAAATCCGCCGTCGGTTATCAGAAAAGCCGCCGTGTCGGACTTCTTTCCGGCAAGCTTTGCGAAATCCGCCTTGCCCGCGTCAAAGATTAATTGCGGTACGCCGTAGCCCTTTGCCGTGCTGATAAGCTTATCCTTGGTATTTTCCGACGCGTCGTTTGCGACGACGAGCAGTTTTCCCCTGCCGGATCTGATTTTATCAAGGCATGCCTCCGTGCCTATCGCGCATTTGCCTGCCTTTATCGAAAGCCCTATCGCTCCCTTTATTTTTTCGGTAAACATTTCAGTCGTCATCGTTTACCTCCGAGAGTTTTTTCCGCACCGAATTGCAAAAATCTTCGGAAAGAGAGACTTCAAGGCTTTTTTCTATTCTTTTCGCCTTGAGCGCCTTTTCAAAGCACTCTTTTTTGGGGCAGATATACGCGCCCCGTCCCGAAAGTTTTCCGCTTTCGTCGAGCATAAGCTCGCCTTCCGGCGTTCTGACTATCCTCACGAGTTCCTTTTTCGGTTTTACTTCGCTGCAGCCGACGCATTTGCGTTCCGGTACCTTTTTCTTCTTTTGCGGCATTCGTTTTCGGCGTTATACGCCTTTCCTCCTGTTTAAAATACGGTTATTCGGCGTTTTTTACTCGTTTTCGCCGGAATTCATCGCGGATTTAAGCGCCTGCGCGAGATTTTCTCCGAACGAACTCGACGCCTGGTTTCTTCCCTCGATTATATCGTTGAAAGCCGCGCTTCTTGCCGACGAAACGCTCTTTATATCTATCTTGCTGTATCCCGTAAGGCGAGCCGCGAGTCTTGCGTTCTGGCCTTCTTTTCCTATCGCGAGCGAAAGCTGGTCGTCCTCGACGAGCACTCTGCACGAGCGGTCTCCCGTCTCGGTAACGGACACGACTGTCGCGGGCGCAAGCGCCGCTCTGATGAACTTTTCGGGGGATTCGCTGTATTTTATGATATCTATCTTTTCGCCCCTGATTTCGTTTGTGATGCTGTTCTTTCTTATGCCCTTGGGGCCTATGCACGCGCCTATCGGGTCGACGTTTTCGTCTCTCGAATAAACGGCGATTTTGGTTCTGGAGCCGGCTTCTCTCGCAATGGAGTGGATTATAACCGTTCCGTCCTGAATTTCCGGCACTTCGAGCTCAAAGAGTCTCTTTACGAGTCCCGGGTGTCTTCTCGAAAGGATTATCGACGGGCCCTTGGTCTCTTTTTTGACAACGGTTACGTAAACCTTTATTCTGTCGCCTTCGGTAAACGATTCGCCGGGTATCTGCTCGTTTTTGAAGAGGGTTACCTCGTTTCTTCCGAGTTCAACCTGCGCGTTGCCGGTGATGGGGTCGATTCTCGACACGATGACGGTTACGATTTCCTCTTTTTTGCTCTCGTATTCCTTTACCATTCTGTCTCTTTCGGCTTCTCTTATGCCCTGGATGATAACCTGCTTTGCGGTCTGGGCGGAAATTCTGCCGAAGTTTTTGGGCTTTATTTCGATTTCAACGATATCGCCGATTTTATACTTTTTCGCGATTTTTTTCGCGTCCTCGAGCGTTATTTCGGTCTTTTCGTTGAATCTGTGCTTTCTTCTTATGATTGCCGGCTTATTGCCGCTCTCGTCGTTGTCGAAAACGTCTCCGTAAGGCGTGGTGTCCTCGATTTCTATGATTTTATCGGTTTTTTCGTCAAAATCGTCGAAATTATAGTCAGCCGTCAGCGGAACGTCCTCCTCGGCGTCGGGGTCTATTACGGTAAGCTGCTTATAAACCCTTATATCCTGCTTTTCGGGGTTGAGCTCGATTCTCACGTTGGTATAGCCGTTATCCTTTTTGAAACCGCTTAAGAGCGCGGCTTCCACCTTTTCCATCATATAGTCCTTCGGTATGCCCTTTTCCTTTTCAAGCATATCAAGCGCTTTGAAAAATTCTGCGTTCATTCCTTTTATATCCTCCAAATAATTATTAACGATTAAAAATCGAAAACGGTCTTGATTTTCGCGCACTGTTTGAGCGAAAATTCCGTCTTTACGCCGTTTTCCTCGATAGAAACCACGTCTTTTTCCTCATCGTAAGGCAGAAGCGTTCCGGTAAAGTTCTTTTTGCCGTTTTCGGCAGCGAAAAGCTTGATTACGACCTTGCTTCCCGCAAACGCCTTTATCTGTTCGGGCGTCTTCAATTCCCTCTCGATGCCCGGAGACGATATTTCGAGAAAATAACTGTCTTCTATCGGGTCCTCTTTGTCTATTATCGGCTCGACCGCGTCGTTTACCATTTCGCAGTCGGTAAGGGACACGCCGCCCGGTTTATCTATATAAATAATGAGATTGCGATCCGAGCCCTCTTTTACGAATTCCACGTCCCAGAGAGTGCAGCCGCACTCCTCTACCGCGTCCTTTACGAGCTCTTTTACGCGCTGTGCGACGTTCGTTTTCTTCTTTTCAGCCATTTTAATTTAACCGTTTTCCCTTTCAGTATAACTTAAACATTAAGGAGCGGTTTGTTGCGCCGCTCCTTAACATCCATATTTCCTCTATACGTATTGTAACACACTATTTCCGAAATTGCAATAGTTTTTTTGAAATTTATTCTTCAAGAAAATATACCCACATATATCTTCTGCCGAAGTTTATGCATTCGGTGTACGACATATACGCAAGGTCCACGATGTTGCCCTTTATGAGCCCGCCCGTGTCCTCCGCCACTCCGTAGCCGTAGTCGACGGTGTCGGACGTTATATACATCTTGGTGTGCATGGGTATTTCCCTCGGGTCGACAGCGACAATTCCCTTTGCGAGAGTCGCGCCCGTCGCCGTGGTCATGGTGGTGTAGCCCGGCATATAGGTGTACGCCGTAGCTTCCATATATCTCTTATACGAGTAATTCAGCTCGTCGCCGCCGGGGGTTACGAACGTGCCGCCCACGCCGTATTCGGCTTTGCCGTTTTCCGCCCGGACCCTTACTTCCTCGGCAATGACTTCCTTGCTGACGACGACTCCCGACACCCATTTTTCAAGGTAGGTAACGGTTTTTTCGCCGTAGGAGCCCTCGGAAATTATATTGGTCGTTCCTTTGGGTATCGTGTCGACCTCAATTATATCGTATCCGTAGTCTATGCGCTCGGGAACGGTATATTCCACGTACTGCACAGAGGACACGTCTATAACTATGTCGTCGTAGAGTACGAGGTTTTCGGGAACGCTTACCTTTTCCGTTTCGGAAAGGACTACGCCCGCGAACTGCAGAAATTCGCCGCATTCGACGGGAAAGTATGTGTAATTGTAGGTTTCACCGTTTTTTACGAGTGTTATATCAACCGGGCCCGCGTCAAGCGCCTCTATACCTGCTTTAACCTCTTCCCCGGGCGCGTTTCCGTACGTTTCCGAAAAGCAGAAGGCGGGTATGGCGAGCATAATTGCCACCGTCAAAGACATGACGAGGCATTTTGCAAGCGCCGGCAGTTTTATTTGCAATTTATTCACAAACAAGTTATTCTCCTTTTTTGGTTTTTACGAACTTTTTCAGTTTCCGATTGTGGTAAACGTAGATATTATCATATTTTTTTTCCTTTGTCAACCTTTTTTCCGAAATTTGCCGGTTTTTTGACTTTTATTTATAATTTTTTAACCGTTTATAATTATATTCTTAATTTTTACTTTTTATTCACTTTTTCTCTTTTTCGGAGGTTTTTTCTCGGGTTTCGTCATTTTATTCATTTTTTGTTTTCATTTTCGGGCGCAAAAAAATCCCGCCATTTTTTGCAAAAGGCGGGGGTTTTTTATCCTATTATTTAAG
>JAGADB010000147.1 GCA_017613815.1 Clostridia bacterium
ATAAAATAAAATATTGAAATTCAAAAAAATATATTGACTTTTCCGACTTTGCCGATTATAATAACATATGTTGATTAAACTTACAGGAGGAAATAATAATGTCCACATTCATGGCAAAAGCAAACGAAGTGGAACGTAAATGGTACGTTATTGACGCGGCAGGCGTTCCGCTCGGAAAGACAGCCGTAAAAGCGGCGGATATACTTCGCGGCAAACACAGACCTGAATTTACGCCCCACGTTGACTGCGGTGAATTCGTAATAATCATAAATACGGATAAAGCGGTTCTCACGGGAAAGAAACTCGAAAAGAAGTTCTACTATCATCATTCGGGTTATATAGGCGGTCTCAAAGCCGTAAAGTATAAGGAACTCATGGCAAAAGACTCTGCAAAAGCAATGATGCTTGCCGTAAAAGGCATGCTTCCCAAGAATTCAATAGGCGCCAAGAGCCTTACGAGACTCAAACTCTATAAGGGCGGCGAGCACAACAATCAGGCTCAGAAGCCTATAATACTTGCGTAAAAGGAGGTAACTGAATAATGTATACAAGTGCAAAACCGTATTTTTACGGAACAGGCAGAAGAAAGAGTTCGGTTGCCCGCGTAAGAATTATGCAGGGAACAGGCGTTATCACGATAAACGGAAGAGATATTGACGACTATTTCGGACTCGAAACGCTCAAACTCATCGTTCGTCAGCCCCTCGAGGCTACAAAGACGCTCGGAACGTTCGATATCGTAACAACTGTTACGGGCGGCGGCGTATCCGGCCAGGCGGGCGCTATCCGTCACGGAGTTGCAAGAGCGCTCCTTCAGGTAGACCCTAACTATCGCAGCGTCCTCAAAAAAGCAGGTTTCTTAACAAGAGACCCGAGAATGAAGGAAAGAAAGAAGTACGGCTTAAAGGCTGCACGTCGCGCACCTCAGTTCTCAAAGAGATAACCTTAAAACAGTCAAACCCCGACAACTCTGTGTTTCCGGGGTTTTTTCCTACCAAAAGGAGAAAGGATTTAATATGAAAATTCTCGTACTTAACGGAAGCCCGAAAAAGAGGAGCGATACCTTCAGAATGACGGAGCGCTTCTTAAAAGGGTTAAATAACGTGTCGGAAAACGAAATCGACGTTATAAATGTAATCGAAAAAAATATCGCGCCCTGCCGCGGCTGTTTCGGCTGCTGGTGGAAAATGGATTGCCATTGTACGATAGACGACGACCAGAATGAAATTTTGGATAAATATCGGGAAGCGGACCTAATAATATGGAGTTTTCCGCTGTATTGCTACGGAATGCCTTCACACTTAAAGGCGGTGCTGGACCGCACGATTCCGCTTGTCAAGCTGAAAATGATAAAGGAAGAAGACGGAAGCGTCCGTCATGAAGCGCTTGCCGATTTTTCAAGGATTCACACGCTCGTTTTTTGCGGCTGCGGCTTTCCCGACTGGGACGGCAACTTTGACAGCCTGCGTATGCAGTGTAAAATTTGCTTTGGCAATCCGCAGATGGTATGCGTTCCGGAAACTCCGATGTTAAACGCGCCGGGAGCATCAGACGTTGCCGAAGCGCTTTTATGCCGCTTTGAAAAGGCGGGAGAGGAATATGCAAAAACTTTTGCGCTTTCACCCGAAACGGTTGCGTCTCTTGAAACCCCTATGATCCCGAAAGACGAATATATAAAAATCGTAAACGGAAATTAAACAGTCGGAATTATAAAGTAAAAAGCTTTGGAGAAATCCAAAGCTTTTTTGCATGTTTTTTTATAAAAAACATCACAACAAAATTCGACAAAATGTTGACTTTTTCTAAAAAATGTGATAAATTATCTTTAATGAGTTTTATGTAGGTGTAAGGTATGATTGCATTAAAAATATTGCTTTGGATAATAGTCGCAATACCGGCGCTCGTCATATTGTATTTCGCGTTTCTTTATATAACGACGCTGTTTGTGAGCGATAAGAAAATTTACGATAAAAACAGTAAATTTTACCGTTTTTTGCTGAATTTTTCGACCGCTCTTGCAATAAAAATCGTCCGCATAAAAACGGTATGCACGGGATTTGAAAAAATACCCGAAAACACGAGATTTTTACTCGTCGGCAACCACCGCTCGAAATTCGACCCGATTTTGACGTGGTATCTTTTCAAAAAATACGATATTGCGTTCATTTCCAAGCCCGAAAACTTCAAGGTGCCGTTTTTCGGCAAAATAATAAGAAAATGCTGCTTTATGCCGATAGACAGGGAAAACGCGAGAAACGCAATAGAGACGGTGAACCACGCCGCAAACCTTATGAAGCAGGACGAGGTCTCCATAGGCGTTTATCCCGAGGGAACGAGAAGTTTTTCAAACGAGCTTCTGCCGTTTCACGACGGAGTTTTACGGATTGCGCAGAAAGCATACGTTCCCGTCGTGGTGCTGTCTGTTGCGGGAACCGAAAAAATCAAAAAGAACTATCCTTTTCATAAAACGACCGTTTATTTCGATATCCCGTCGGTGTACGACAGAGACACCGTAAAAAAAGAAAGAACTGCCGAGCTCGGCGTTCAGATATATAACGATATAAAGGAATCAATAAAAAAAAGGAGATGCCATGTAATGAAGTACTGTGTGTTGTACAATCCTCTTGCCCGCAACAGCACGTGTGCGGAATCGCTTGAAAAATTAAAGGAGTATTTGTCGGAAGACGACTACGTCATAGAAGATATGACGAAAATCAGCTCCTATAAAGATTTTTTCGAAGCGCTTGACCCTGAAAGAAAGGTTATTGTCTGCGGAGGAGACGGCACGTTAAACCGCTTCGTCAACGATACCGACGGCATAGAATTAAAAAACGACGTATATTATTACGCAGGCGGAAGCGGCAACGACTTCTGGAACGATTTGGGAAGAAAATACGGCGATGGGCCGATTTGCATAAATAAATACATAGAAAATCTGCCTACCGTTTTCGTAAACGGCATGGAGCGCAAATTCATAAACGGCATTGGCTACGGAATTGACGGCTATTGCTGCGAAGAAGGCGACAGATTAAGAGAAATATCGGATAAACCGATAAATTATACGAGTATCGCGATAAAGGGACTGCTTTATAAGTTCAAGCCGAGAAACGCCGAGGTAACCGTCGACGGCGAGACAAAGAGTTATAAGAAAGTATGGCTCGCACCGACCATGAACGGCAGATTTTTCGGAGGCGGAATGA
>JAGADB010000148.1 GCA_017613815.1 Clostridia bacterium
GCTTTTTTGATGTTTTTAATCATCCTGTCAAAGTCCTTGTACGAGCCGTGCGAAAAGTTCAGCCTTGCGACGTTCATGCCCTTTTTAATCATCTCTTCCAGCACTTTTTCGTCGGAAGAAGCGGGTCCTATGGTACAGATAATTTTGGTTTTTCTCATAATCGCACCTTCTTTATTTCAATTTTGAAGTCTTGTTGTATGCCGCGATAACGGCGTTTGCAACGTCGCTCCTGAACGCGCCTTTTTCGAGCGTCAGAACGCCTTCAATAGTCGTTCCGCCGGGCGAGCATACCGCGTCTTTGAGCGCGCCTAAATGTTTGTCGCTGCAAATGGAAAGCTTTGAAGCTCCGAGCACCGTCTGCTTTGCGTATTTTTCCGCCTTGTCGCGGGGAAGTCCGCAGCTTACCGCGCCGTCCGCGAGCGCCTCTATAAACATATACACGAACGCAGGACCGCAGCCCGAAAGCGCCGCCGCCGCGTCTATGAGCTTTTCGTCAATGTAATCGAGTTTTCCGCATTCGCTCATAAGGGACGTGAATTCGTCCGACGCGCTTCCCGTGTAGAGAATCATACCCTCTCCGACCGACGCGGGGGTGTTAGGCATTATGCGGATGACGTTTTCGAAATTCAGCCAAGATTTAAGGGACTTGGTATCGATTCCCGCCGCCATGGAAACGACGACGTTTTCACTTGACAAGCAGTTTTTGATTTCGGAGCATACGCCTTCAATGACATTCGGCTTTACGCCGAGAAAAACGTATCTGCTGTTTTTTACGAGTTCCCCGACTTCGAGAAAATCCGCGCCCGTTGCAAGAGCTGCTTCTTTATTCCTGTCGTAAACGCATATTTTGTCAGCTTTTTTCGATACGCCGCGCAGAAGCGCGCTTCCCATATTGCCTGCGCCTATAAAACCGGCTTTGTATTTCATAATAATTCTCCCGTCTTTATTTATCTTACGTTTCCGTTTCCGTAAACGATATATTTGTATGTTGTGAGTTCTTTGAGCCCCATGGGGCCTCTTGCGTGAAGCTTCTGAGTAGATATTCCCATCTCGCAGCCGAGTCCGAACTCTCCGCCGTCGGTAAACCGAGTCGACGCGTTGACGTAAACCGCCGCGCTGTCGGTGTGCTTTACGAAATAGTCGGCGGTCTTTTTGTTTTCGGTTACAATCGCCTCGCTGTGCCCTGTCGAGTGAAGAAGAATATGCGAAACGGCCTCTTCCACGCCCGACACTTCCTTTACAGCAAGTATGTAGTCGAGAAATTCCGTGTCGAAATCGGTGTCAGACGCGGGTTTTGCGTTGGACAGGTATTTAATCGCATTTTCGTCTGCGCGGAGTTCCACGTTTGGAATTATCTTTTCAAGCTTCGGCAGAAATTCCGAGGAAACGTCTTTGTGAACGAGGCATACCTCCGCCGCGTTGCATACCGACGGCCTGCTCGTCTTTGCGTTCTTTACGATTTTCAGAGCCATTTCCACGTCGGCGTCTGCGTCGACGTAAATATGGCATATTCCCGTGCCCGTCTCTATGCAGGGAACGGTGGCGTTCTCGACGCACGCCTTAATTAAACCCGCGCCGCCGCGCGGAATGAGAAGGTCGATGTATCCGTTGCCGTGCATGAGCTCGTTTGCGCTCTCCCTTGAAATATCCTCTACGAGCATAATCAGGTTTTCGGGAAAACCGCAGGAAGAAAGTCCCTCTTTCATCGCCGAAACGATTGCAAGCGCACTGCCGTGCGCTTCTTTTCCGCACCGCAGAACGCAGGCGTTCCCGCTTTTTATAGAAAGCGCGGCGGCGTCGGACGTAACGTTGGGACGGCTCTCGTATATAATCGCGATAACCCCGAGGGGCACGCATACCTTTTCGATAACCATGCCGCCGCTGCCCGCGGTGCGCGAAATCACTTCGCCGACGGGGTCGGGAAGTAAGGCAACGTTTCGTATACCTTCCGCCATGCCGTAGATGCGGCTTTCGTCAAGCTTCAGCCTGTCAAGCATAACGTCGCTTATTTTACCGCGCGCGTTTTCCATATCCTTTTCGTTTGCAAGCAGAATTGCGTCTTTATTTTCTTCAATGGAAGACGCCATGGCAAAAAGCGCTTGGTTTTTTCTTTCGGCGCTTGCGCTGCAGATAAAGTCCTTGCATTCCTTTGCGCACGCCATAATTTCCTTCGTCGTCATTTTTTTACTCCCACAAACCGCGTGCCTACACTCTTGCCCTCGATAACGTCGTAGAGAAGCTCGGGCGTTTTGCCGTTTGCGATAATCATATCGCAGCCGACGGCGTTTACCGTTTTTGCGGCGTTGATTTTGGTAACCATGCCGCCGGTGCCCACGTTTGAGCCGGAGCCTCCGGCAAGAGCCTCTATTTCGGGCGTGATTTCCTTTATTTCCTTTATGAGCTTTGCCTTTTTGTTCTTTGACGGGTCGGCGGTGTAAAGTCCGTCGATGTCGGAAAGAAGTATAAGTATGTCGGCGTTGACGGTCTTCGCAACGGCGGCGGCAAGCGTGTCGTTGTCGCCTATGAGAAGCTCGCTCGTCGCAACGGTGTCGTTTTCGTTGATAATCGGCAGCACGCCGAGCTCGAATAACTTGTTGATGGTGTTGGTGTAGTTTTTGCACCTCTCCTTATTGTTTACGTCGTCAGCCGTGAGGAGAATCTGCGCTACCGTGTGGTTGTGCTCCGAAAAAAGCTTGTCGTAGGTATACATAAGTTCGCACTGACCGACGGAAGCCACCGCCTGCTTGAGCGAGAGCAGTTTCGGCCTTTTTTTCAGGGAAAGTTTTCCCATACCCATGCCGACCGCGCCCGACGAGACGAGAATAACCTCGTTTCCCGCGTTCTTTATGTCGCTTAATACTTTGCAGAGATTTTCCATGTGCCTTATATTCATATTTCCCGTCGGATACGCTATCGTCGACGTTCCGACCTTTACCACGATTCTCATTTTTTTCCTCCGAAACGTATATTATTAATATTATTATATATTTATACCGCGCAAAAATCAAGTTTTTTTGCACTTGCGGGAAAAATAAAAGTTTTTTAAGCGTAAAAAGCGGAATTCTTTTAAGAAACGCGGGCGCAAAATCACGGCAAAACAGGGACTTTGCGGAAAAAACAAAAAAGTATTGAAAAATAAGCCGTAAACGGTTATAATATAATCAAGAAAGTATGTTCATTTATAAAACGGCAAGGAAAGGCGGAAAAGAATAATGTACGTTAAAGAAGAAGGCAAAATATGGCTCGCAACGGGAGAAAACCGCGTTTATCTCGAGCCCTCCATGGCAAACCGCCACGGACTTATCGCGGGAGCGACGGGAACCGGTAAGACGGTAACCTTGAAAGTAATCGCGGAATCGTTTTCCGACCTCGGCGTGCCGGTATTTCTTGCAGACGTAAAGGGCGACCTTACGGGCCTGTGCATGCCGGGCGCAGAAAATAAACATATCCGCCGCTCGATAGACAATATGGGCATTCCCGAACCGTTCCTCTATACTTCGTATCCCGTAAGATTTTTCGACGTTTACGCGCAGAACGGACACCCCGTACGCACGACGATTTCCGATATGGGACCCGACCTTTTGAGCAGACTTATGGGTTTGAACGAAACCCAGAGCGGAGTAATGAGAATAATATTCAGAATTGCCGACGACAGCGGACTTCTGCTGCTCGACCTTAAGGATCTGCGCGCGATGGTCCAGTACGTCGGAGATAATGCAAACGAATATAAACTTACATACGGAAACGTAACGGCGCAGACCGTCGGCACGATTCAGAGAGCGCTCCTTTCGCTCGAAGACGAGGGCGGCGACGTGTTCTTCGGAGAACCGGCGCTCGAGCTTTCCGACTGGTTCGACTGGGACGAAAACGGACGCGGAGTTATGAACGTGCTCGAATGCCAGCAGCTTTTCCAGCGCCCGCTGCTTTACAGCACCTTCCTTCTCTGGATGCTCAGCGAGCTTTACGAAATGCTTCCCGAAGCGGGAGACCTCGATAAGCCGAAAATAGCGTTCTTCTTCGACGAAGCGCACCTTCTCTTCAACGACGCACCGAAAGCGCTTCTTGAAAAGGTGGAACAGATAGTCCGCCTGATACGCTCTAAGGGCGTTTCCGTTTGGTTTATCTCGCAAAACCCGTCGGATATCCCCGAAAGCGTTCTGGGACAGATAGGAAACCGCGTTCAGCACGCGCTCAGAGCATATACCCCGAACGAACAGAAGGCGCTCAGATACGCCGCAAGGTCGTTCAGAGCAAACCCGAACTTCGATACCGAAAGAGTTCTGCAGGAGCTCGCCGTCGGCGAAGCGCTCGTGTCGGTGCTCGATGAAAAGGGCGTGCCGTCAATGGTTGAGAGGGCGGGAATACTGCCTCCGAGAAGCTCCATGAACGCCGCCGAAAACGAAGAAGTGAGAAAGACGGTCTTTGCAAGTCCGCTTTATAATAAATATCTCAATACATACGACAGGGAGAGCGCCTACGAAAAACTGACCGCCGAAAAGGAAAAGGCGGCAAAAGAGGCGGAAAAGGAAAAAGAAAAGCTCGAAAAGGAAAAGAAGAAGGAAGAAAAATATAAATCCTCCTCCAAAAAGAAGACGACGACAAGCCGCCGCACTTCGACGGTGCAGAAGACGATAAACACCACCTTCGGCTCGATAGGCAGAGAAGTGGGACGCCAGCTCGTAAGGGGAATTTTCGGCAACCTCAAGTGGTAAACAGGAAAACGGTTTGATTGACAAAACAGCGTAAAAGTGATAAAATAATTTCGCGGCGTATTATGAAAAAATGAGATTACATATTTGGAAAAATACGGCGCAAATGCCTGCCGATATGCCGGTGAAACGGTTTGAAAAACAAACGGCGAAAACTGAGCCGCAGCGGATATATAAGGAGAGGTAATAATTGAAAAAAATCAAAGTGCTGTTTCCGTTCGTCGAAGCGGGATTCGGGCATATTATGCCCATGAAGTCGATAGAGCAGACCTTCCGCAGAAAATACGGAGACAGAGTTGAGGTTGTTTCATCAAAATTTTATACCGAAACGGGAAACAAGCATCTGAAAAAATACGAACAGATGATTTCAAGACAGGTGAGAATTTACGATAAATTCACCGCGATAGGACACGTCGCATCCGTCTCAACCGAAATTTTCGGCGCCGAGCTTTCTTCCTTCACCGCAATAAGAATGTTCGCGCCTTTCGCGTATAAAGCGGCTATGAAGCATATGGAGGAAATATCCCCCGACGTCGTGTTCAGCACGCATTGGGTAACTAATTATTACGCCGAGCATATGAAAACGAAGCCGCTCACCGTAATGTACTGCCCCGACGCGCAGTTAAACGAGCTTTTTGAATACCACAGCGACCTCAATATGATAAGCATGCCCTACGGCTACCTGAAGGCGCTGAGAAAAAAGCAGTACAACAAGCAGAATATGAAAATGGTTCCGTTTCTCATAAGAAACGAGGCGTTTGACTACTGCAAAGATAAAAAAGAACTGAGAAGGGAACTCGGAATCCCCGAGGACAACTTCACGGTAGTGCTCGCCGAGGGCGGCTACGGAATAGGAAAGATAGCAAAGCTCAGCGAAGCGCTTATAAAAGAGCACCTGCCGCTTACCGTAATTCCGATGTGCGGAAAGAACGATAAACTGTATAATCACTTTATGTCTTTAAAACCGTCGGAAGAGGTAACCTTCAGACCGTATAGGTTTACCGAGCAGATTCTTAAGCTCGAGGCGGCGGCGGACCTGTTCTGCGGAAAGAGCGGAAACATACTTGCCGAAGCCACGTTTTTCGGAAATCCGTCGGTTGTAACAAACTGCGCGACTATAATCGAAAAGAAGATAGCCGACCACTATATAAATACCGTCGGAAGCGCCTTAAAGGAACTGTCGGTCAAAAAAGCGGTAAAGATGATAGAGGAATTCGCAAAGAACCCCGCGCTTTTGGAGCCGTATAAGAAGGAAGCGCAAGCATATCACGAAAACTTCGGCTCCGAAAAGGCCGCCGACGTTTTGTGGGAGAAAATAACGGAAGTTTATCCCGAACTTCTTTGACATATCGGTCTTAAAACCCGAAAAACACAAAAAAGTGCCGAAAAGGAATAGATATAATGAGTTATTTAGACGTTGTTTTGCTGATAACGGGCATCCCGTTTACCATACTCGGCCTTATGGTCGCGCATTTTATGGCGTTCGCGCTGGTGGGACTGTTTTTCAAGAAAAAATATCCCGAAACGGAAAAGAAATATAAGTACGGACTTATAATTCCCGCCCGCAACGAAGAAGCGGTCGTTTCAAAACTGATTGAGAGCATTCAAAAGAATAATTATCCGCAGGACAAACTGCATATTTTCGTCATAGCGCATAACTGTACCGACAAAACCGCCGCAATCGCAAGAAAATACGACGGCGTTTCGGTGTACGAATACAATAACCCCGCCGAAAATACCATGGGATACGCGTTCAGATACCTCTTCTCGTGCATAGAACGCGACTTCGGGACGCAGTCTTTCGACGGATTTTTCCTCTTTAACGCGGATAATATCCTCGATAAAAACTATATAACCAAAATGAACGACGCATTCGATTATTTCGGTAAGGAATGCGTGATTACGTCGTACAGAAACTCCAAAAATTTCGGCTCCAACCTCATTTCGGGACTTTACGGAATGTATTTTACGATGGGCTGCCGCTTTGAGAGCCGCGGAAGAACGGTAATGGGCTGCTCCACGCGCGTTCAGGGAACCGGCTATTTGATTAATTCCGAAATCGTAAAAGACGGCTGGAAATACGTAACTCTGGCGGAGGACTGGGAGTTCACCGCCGACCAGGTGTTAAGAGAACGCAATATAAGATACTGCGACGAGGCGGTGTTCTACGACGAACAGCCGACTTCGATGCGCATTATGTGGCGCCAGCGCGTTCGCTGGTCGAGAGGGCACCTTATAGTCTTCTATACGCGCATAAAAGACCTGTTTTCAAAGATTTTCCTCAAAAAAACGAAAAACAGGGGCTCCGTTTACGATATTTTCGTTAACGTGCTGCCGGTGCCGCTTCTTATACTGCTTTTCTACATAATTCAGGGCACCCTGCTTGCCATAGCGCCGCTCTGCGATAAAGCGCTGACCTATAAGCAGATTTTTATCGGAAACTCAACGGACATTCTCTTGTCAAAGGGCGTGCTTTTCGTGTGGCTGCGCTCGATGATCCTTTACTGCGCGACAATGATTCTCGGCGCAATTACGATTTTCGTCGTCGAAAGAAAGAGAATAAAAAACGTAAGCTTTATCAAAAAGGCGCTTATATCAATTTTGTGGCCGCTGTTTCTGTCCATACAGTTCATTATGGATATTCAGGCGCTGTTCTCCAAAAACCTCGGCTGGAAGCCGATACCGCATAACGACCAGACTTCTTTTGAACACGTAAATCAAAAGGAGAACGCCGCCGCACAGTAATTAATAATAAGACCTTCCCAAAAGGGAGAGGTCTTTTTGATTTGAAAAAGGAGAAACCTATGAACAACGTCAAAAAACTGACCTTGACCGCCATGTTTATGGCACTCGGACTCGTGCTCCCGTTCCTTACGGGACAGATTCCCCAAATCGGAAGCATGCTTCTGCCGATGCATATTCCCGTTTTTTTCTGCGCGCTTATCTGCGGCTGGCAGTGGGCAGCGCCCATGGCGCTCGTGCTTCCCGTGCTCCGCTCGGTACTTTTCGGTATGCCGCCGATGTACCCGGGCGCAATCGCCATGGCGTTTGAATTCGCTGCTTACGCCTTCGTCGCGGGATTTGTCTATGCATGCGTGAAAAAACAGAACCTGCTCACACTCTACATAAGCATTATCGCCGCTATGATCTGCGGAAGAGTCGTCTGGGGTATAGCTCAGGTAATATTGCTCGGACTTGACGGAAAACCGTTCACTCTTCAGGCCTTCCTCGCAGGAGCGTTCACTAACGCGATTCCCGGTATAATCCTCCAACTCATCCTCATCCCCCTCGTCATGCTCGCACTCGATAAAACAATACTCGCGAAGTTTAAAAAGTGATTTTTCGTGTTACTTTCTCTCATTTACTTTCTCTCACGAGAGAGAAAGTAAAACAAAGAGAGCGGAATTCTTTATGGATTTGTTGGTGATATATTGAGCGAACATTGTGAATATGTGATACCAACTTCAAAAGGGAAACGGTTTTTCGTACTTTTTCTCACGCGAGAAAAGTACCAAAAGAGCGCGAGTTTTCTTAGTAAGAAACCTCGGTAAAGAAAACGCCGAAAAAC
>JAGADB010000149.1 GCA_017613815.1 Clostridia bacterium
ATACGTGAGAATAAGGGGCGCGCACGAAAAGGAATTAAAGGAAAACGGCATAGAAAAAGCCCTCAAAGACGAGGGGCTCGTGATATACGGATATACCTTCGACACGAGAATTTACGGCAGGGCGCAGGGGGTTTACGAAGCGCTGGTGCGCGAGATTGCGGAGAAAAACGTAAGCCGCGCGGCGACGCACTTTATTGACTTCTCGTCGGGCTCGTTCAATCCGGGAGCACTTTCGAGATTTCTGGAATTCTGCGGAAAATACACTCAGTTCAGGACTGTAAAATCAGACGAATACACGGTTTTGCCGACCGTGTGATAAAGAAAGGAACGTAGGCGTGGAAGCGAAAAAAAAGAGAATCCTCATAGTTGAGGACGAAAAGAACATTGCGGACATCATCGAATACAACATAAGGAAGCAGGGGTACGACACCGACGTCGCAAACGACGGCGAAAAGGGGCTTGCATACGCCCTTTCGGAGAAATACGACCTCGTGCTTCTCGACGTCATGCTTCCCAAAATGGACGGCTTTGAAATATGCCGCAGAATAAGGGAGCGCCTTGACACGCCGATAATAATGCTCACCGCAAGGGAGGAGGAGCGCGACAAGGTCATGGGGCTCGAGCTCGGCGCCGACGACTATATGACAAAGCCGTTCAGCAACGCGGAGCTTCTCTCGAGAATAAGGGCGAACATAAGGAGATATTCCGGCGAAACGTCGGTTCCGAAAACGGTATCCGCGCCGGAGGAGGACGAAATCATAGACCTTGACGACCTTGTGATAAACTGCTCTCTGCTCACCGTCAAAAAGAACGGAGAGGAAATCTCGCTTTCAAAGCAGCAGTACGATTTGCTCGAATTTCTGGCGCGCAACAGGGGCAGAAAATTCAACCAGGAAGCGCTCTTAGAGCAGGTGTGGGGATATAACGACTTCTACGGCGACGTCCGGACCGTCGACGTTACCGTCGCAAGACTGAGAAAGCAGATTGAGGACAACCCGTCCGAGCCCAAGCACATCAAAAACAAGCGCGGCGTCGGATATTATATGGAATAAAAAACGAAACATTCCGCAACGGAGGAAAAAACGTGTATAAGTCGCTGAATTCAAAGCTGGTTTTGATATTCATAGTATTCATAATAACGGTAATGGCGACTGTCGGAATATTCTTGACCAACAGCATTTACGAATACTATAAGGACAATTTTGTAAACAGAATAGACGACGCGCTCGACGGAGCCGCGCTCGTCAGAATAAACGACGTCATAGACGGCGAGGACTACCCCGAAAAGATAAAGGAGGTAATGCTCGCCTACTCGTCCGCGTTCGGACTCGACAACTACCGCAACTTTTACGTTTTGGACGGCAAGGCGGACATACTTTCTTCAAGCGTTGAAAACGCAAAGGAGGTAAAGCTCACCGAAAACGTGCTGTCGGCTATGAACGGGCGGACGGGCAAGGAGCAGTCCTTCGGCTCGGACGTCTTTGACTACGCGTTCTGCGTTTCGGGAGAACAAAACAGCTGCATAGTCTATATCGTCGACGATATGACGGAAATGCAGATGCTGTCGTTCACGCTGTTCTCGATAATCGTAAAGGCGCTCATAATAGGCCTTGTAATCGCGTTCGTAATGGCGTTCTTCCTTGCCAAAGCGATAACGCTTCCGATACAGAACATCACCAAAGGCGCGCAGAGAATCGCGTCGGGCGACTACTCCGAGCGCCTTGCAAACCGCTCGCGCGACGAGATAGGCACGCTTACGAGAAACTTCAACTCCATGGCGCAGTTTATCGAAAACAACCTCGACGCCGTGTCGGGCGAGAGGGAGAAGCTTAATAACATAGTAAACCGCTTGGAAGCGGGCGTTGCGGCGTTCGACGAAAAGGGACTTCCGCTTCACTTAAACCCCAATTCCCTTAAAATGCTCTCGCTTCCCGAGCACACCAAGCCGAATTTCAGCGAGCTTACCGCGGCGATGGGGCTTGCCGACGTTACCATGAAGAAATTGAAGAGCGAAAAACAGCTTCACATCGCGGAGCATACGTTAAGCGACGTAAAGACGAGGGAGCTCGTCGTGAGCGTGGACTTTTCGACGTTTGACTACGAAAACGGCACCAAGACGGGATATATCGTCGTTATGCAGGACATCACCGACGGAGCGGTGCTCGAAAAGAGCAGGCGCGAATTTATAGCCAACGTCTCCCACGAGCTGCGCACGCCGCTCACGAGCATAAAGGGCGCGACGGAAACCGTCCTCGAGGACGACGAAATGCCGCCCGAAATAAGAAAGAAGTTCCTTGAAATCGTCGACAACGAGTCGGACAGAATGACGAGAATAGTAAAGGACCTGCTCGTGCTTTCAAGACTCGACAACAGACGTATGACGTGGAGCCCGTCGACCTTCGACGTGAACGACACGCTCGAGAGAATGTGCGCGTCGCTTCAACCGGAGGCAAAGGTGCACAACCACGAGCTTTCGTATTCCTGCGAGCTTACCGACAGATGCGCAATCTACGCCGACAAGGAAAGAATCGAGCAGGTTATTGCGAACGTCATCGGAAACGCGATAAAATATACGCCCGACGGAGGAAAAATCGAAGTTTCCCTTACAAAGAGCGGAAGAAAAGGATATGAAATATCCGTAAAGGATAACGGAATAGGCATTCCCGAGCAGGATATAGAGCACCTGTTCGAGAGATTTTACAGGGTTGACAAGTCCCGCTCGGTAAAGGCGGGCGGCACGGGGCTCGGCCTTTCGATAGCCAAGGAAATCGTCGATGCGCATAACGGAAAAATCGCCGTTGAGAGCAAAGAGGGCGAAGGCACGACGGTTAAAATCTTTCTTCCGTCCGACACGCGCGTCGGAGAAGACGGCGAGGGAAAGGAAAAATAAGGAAAACTATACCGCAAGCTTGTTTTTGAGCCGCAGGTTGTCCGAAACGAGCGCGATAAACTCGCTGTTTGTCGGCTTTCCGCGCGTGCTCTGCACGGTGTAGCCGAAATATGAGTTTATGACGTCTATGTCGCCTCTGTCCCACGCGACTTCTATCGCATGCCTTATTGCGCGCTCAACCCGCGACGACGTCGTGGAGAACTCCTTTGCGACCGAAGGATACAGCTCTTTGGTTACGGAATTGATAAGGTCGGGATTGTTTACCGTCATCATTATGGCGCGCCGCAGGTACTGATACCCTTTGATGTGCGCCGGAACGCCTATCTGATGAATGACCGACGTAACCTCGGTTTCGAGGTCGCGCACCGGAGAAAACTCCTTTAACGACGCGCTTTTCACAAACGCTTTGCGAAGGCGCGATATAATCTGAGAATATTCGCACGGCTTCATAAAGCAGTAGTCGGCGCCCGCCGAAAGAACCTCCGAAAAGACGGCGGGGTTTGAGACAGAGCTTGCGACGATAAATACGGGGGAATAATCGCCTGAGAGCGACTTTATCCGCGAAATCACCTCCGCGCCGTCGAGAAACGGGAGAAGAACGTCCAAAATCAGCGCGTCGGGGCGCAGCTTCTGCGCTTTTGCAACGGCGCTTTCCCCGTCGGAACACACGCCGATAACGTCAAAATCAGCTTTTTCGAGCGCCGCCGACAGGCCTTCCCTGAATTCGCCGTTTGCGTCGGCGACGATAATCTTCTTTTTCTGAGTTGAAAATGCCATTGATATCACCTTTCGTTTTTTTAGAGAAATTTCTCATAATTTTTTGCGCAAAAAGATATTATCACACAAAAAACGCTTATTCAAGGCAATTCGGGGCGTAAAATTATTTTGAGAAACCGCGGAAAAATTTTCCGGAGGAAAAAATAAAGACAGGTGCATTTCGGCAAAAATCAGGACAGATTTTTGTAAAAACCGCCATTTTAGTCCGAAATTTGTAAAAATCTTAACGCTTTTCGTTAAAAATTAACGTTTACACGCCGCAAAAACCGAAAATTACCGGTTGTTTTTCGACAAACGGTTAATATAGAAAACAAAAAGGTTGAAACAATGAAAGAGGAAACAAAAAGCCCGATAAAACCGGTGTTTTTGTTCTGCATACCCGCCGTTTTGTATCTTTTCGCGAGCGGAAGCTTGATTTTTGCATCTGTTGTCTGCGCGCTCGCGGCGGCGGCAGCGGTTTTGGCGTTTAACAGGGAAAATAATAAGAAATATGCTCTGCTTGCGGTTTTCGTCTTTGCCTGCGTGTTCGTGCGGGGGCTTGCGCATTACTCGAACGTAAATTTTGAAAACGACGGATTTTTGAGCGCCTATGCGGGAAAAAGAGCAAGTTTCTGCGCCGAAATAACGAAAGAGCCGATGAAAAGCGGAGCGGAAGCGCGGATTCTCGCGTCAGACGGAAACAAAACGAACGTAAAGGTATTCATAAAAAGCTACGAAATAAGAAACTATTCCCAAGGGTACAAGCTTTATCTTTCGGGAACGGTAAAACCCACTAAAGAAGCGGTAGGAGGCAATACTCTCTGGGCGAAAAGCATGCTTCGCCGCGGAATAAAGAGCGTGATAACCGACACGACCGTTACGGGCGTGGAATACGACCTTCAAAACGGGAACGTCGGCATTCAAAAAACGCTTTACAACTACTTTTCGGGCAAAATCGAAGGGGTTTTGGGATATATCTCCGACAAGGAGGACTACAGTCGCGCAAGGGCGATAGCCTACGCGCTTCTGCTCGGCGACCGGTCGAAATTTGCTCCCGGGGACTACGCTCTTTTCAGGGCGTGCGGAATAACGCATATTCTCTGCATATCCGGCATGCATTTTTCCGTTATAATGACGGTCCTAATGTACCTGTTTTCGCTTTCGGGCGGCGTTTTCGGCAGGTCGGTCAAGGCGAAACGCATATTTTTAATATCCGGCGCGGTTTTCTACCTTACCGTTTCGGCGTTTGCGATTTCCGCGGTAAGAGCCGCGATAATGACGGTCTGCTCGCTGTTTGCGCCGGAAGAAAAAAGGCGTTACGGCGGCGCCGAAAGGCTCCTCTTTGCGCTTTCTCTTATAGTTTTCGTCTCTCCGCAGGCGGTGTTTGACGTGGGACTGCACCTTTCGTTTCTTGCCTGCGCCGGCATAATTTTCGCGTCGTATTTTTACGAAATTTTCCAAAATAAATATAAAAACAACACCGTTTTGTGCACGCTTTTCTTGCTTTTTGCGATAAGTGTTTCTGCGTTTTCGTTCACGTCGCCGTATCTTGCGGCTCTTTACGGAAGCGCATATCCCGCGGCGATTGCGGCAAGCTTTGCCGTATCGCTTCCGACGGCGATAACACTGATATTTACGTGGATAATAGCCCTTGTTCCGCGCTTTTCCCTTGCGTTTTCGGGAAAAATTCTGTCTTACGCCTATTCCTTCTGCTCGCAGATTTTATATAAAACAGCGCAATTCTTTTCGTCGCTTTCTTTTGCGGGCTTTGAAGCGGATTTTACGGACGTTTCGCTCGTTTTGTTCTTCGCGGTCGTCCTTCTCTGCTCCATAAGCGCCGGAAAGAGGACGCGGGGCGCCAAAATATTCGTATCGTTTTCGCTTGTTGCGGCGCTTGCGGCGGCAGTTACAACGCTTTTGCCGTAAAAACGGCGGAAAAAGAAACAATTTAAGGAGAAATTATGGCAAAAACCGAATACAAGCCGAAAAAAGAAGACGTTTACGCCGCAAATCTGTCGGTTTTGAAGGACAGAATGAAGAAAAAGAACCTTTCGGGCTCATACGTCTTCTACGGCGAGGAAGAATATTTGAAAAATCATTATTACGACGAGCTGGTAAACGCCTGCGGAGACTCGCTTAACGTAAAGAAGTTCTACGGCGCGGATTTTACGCTTGACGACTTCTTTGCCGCCTGCGACACAAC
>JAGADB010000150.1 GCA_017613815.1 Clostridia bacterium
GAGCTTACGTTTTCGGAAATGCTCTTTCCCGAACTCGAAGTTAAGGGAAGAAACGTCGCTCTGCCGGCGTTCGATTCTTTTAAGAAGGCTATTGCCTTTTTCGCACACTCCTCGTCTTCCACGACGATGTTGGAAACGGCGGCTCCGAGCGCGGTTTCGACTGCCGTTACGTATTCCTCGGGTACCGAGAAAATTTTCGATACCGGACCGCATATTCCGGGAAGTTCTTTTGAATTAAGGACGGCCTTTACGCTGTTCGGATAGCCTTCAAGCATGGCTTCCGTCTTTTCAAGAGTCTCTTTTCTGTGAACGGCGGACGCATACTGCGCCGCGTATTCGTTTTTTAATGAGGCGTATTCCGCCTTTTTGTCGTTTAACTTGTCAAGCTCTTTCTTTTCTTCTTCTATGTCGGCGAGAATGGAGGCCTTTTCATCTTCCGCTTCTTTTTTGCGCTTCTGCGCGGCTTTGAGATAGTTTTTCGCCTGCTCGAGCTCGGCCTTCGCCTTTTCGATTTCGGAATTCAAGAATTCCTTTCGCTGAGCCTCCGATTTTTCAAAGTTGAGCTTTTCCGCCTCGCTGATTCTGAGTTCGGTCAGTTTCTCGCTTTCGATGCGGATTTCGTCGGTCTTTTCCTGTAAACGTTTTTCTGCGTCCGCAAAGTCTTTTCCTGCTTTTTCCGCTTCTTCATCCGCCTTTTTGAGCGCTTCTTCCGCGCTTTCGAGTAATTTTTTCTTTTCCTCGCCCGTCTTTTGCGCCGCGGCGATTTCGTTTTCGAGCTTTTCCGTCTCCGACGTGGAGAGAAAACTTATTTCACTTGCAATTTCACTCTTTTTCTCGTTGTGGTGCGATACGTCGTTTGAGGCGAGCGCGCGTGCGTTTTCAAGACGGTTGCGCTCCTCTTCGAGATTTGATAACTCCTCGCGGACGCTCTCCGCTTTTGCACTTAAATACTGCTTTTTGTTGAAAATGCCGTCTATCGACGAGTCGAGAAGTTCAAGCTCGCGCTGCTTGCTTTCGTAATTGGACTTTGCTTCGGTAAAATCCTTTTCGAGTTTGTCGGTTTCCGAGTGGAATTTCGAGAGCTTGTCCACCCATAACGAAACCTCGAGTTCCTTTTTTCTGCCGGCGAGCTCGAGATATATCTTCGCGTTTTCCGCTTCCTTTTCAAGCGGACCGAGACGGTTTTCGATTTCCGAAACGATGTCGGTGAGACGGACTAAATTCGTGTCTGTCTCGATAAGTTTTTTCTCTGCGTCGTTCCTGCGGTAGCGGAATTTCGAAATGCCCGCCGCCTCTTCGAAAATGTGGCGCCTCTCGTCGCTTTTCTGCGAGAGGACCTCTGAGATTTTGCCCTGACCTATAACCGAATAGCCCTCTCTGCCTATGCCGGTGTTCAGGAATAACTCGTATATGTCTTTAAGGCGCGACGGCCTGTCGTTTATTCTGTATTCGCTTTCGCCGGAACGGAAATATTTTCTCGTGATTTTTACTTCTTTCGCGTCTTCCGGAAGCTCGTTTTCCGAGTTGTCGATTATTATCGAAACCTCGCAGAAGCCGGTTTGAGAGCGCTTTGCCGTGCCCGCAAAAACGACGTCTTCCATTTTGGAGCCCCTGAGGGTTTTTGCCGACATCTCTCCGAGCACCCAGCGCACCGCGTCGGAAATATTGGATTTTCCGCTGCCGTTGGGACCGACAATCGCGGTAATGCCTTTTTCAAAATCAAGGCGCGTTTTGTCCGGAAAGGATTTGAAACCTCTCATTTCAAGTGCTTTTAAGTACAAAATCTGTTCCCCTTTGCTGAATAATGCAAAAATAAAAATTATAGGTCGGAAAATTCAAACTGCAGAGTGTTTTTTGGGACGGCTTGGTCGGGAATTATCTTTATGGCGCCGTAGAAAGCATTTTGAATTTTTAATTTTTCTTTTATTTCCGATACGTTTTTCTTTTTCTGCCCCGCGACCTTCGATTGCTCACCGGGCGCGCATTTGAGTACGAGGACTCTTTTTCCGTGCGCGTTTGCGGCGATAAGACCGAGGTTTTCCCTTATTATGCGGGCGTAATACTCGCCGATTACGAGCTCTCCGAGCGCGCTGTGGTTTGCGCCTGCATAGACGTTTTCACTACTTGTAAGCGCTTCCGTTGCCTGTAAACCTATCCTTAAAACTTTCACGCCGTTTTTCACGAATATTTCGTAAACCGCGGCGCTGCGGTTTACAGCTTCTTCGACGGTAAGAGGCGTATATACGCCGCTTTTCGCCATCTCGCAAAGCTTTGTGTGCTCAAAAACGACGGTCGGATAAATTCTCGCGCAGTCGCAGCGCATCGAAACAATTTTTTCCGCCGTGTAAATCTCGTCGGGCAAAGTCGAGGAGGGAAGCCCTATCATCATCTGCCCCGCGAGAATAAATCCGTATTTTTTGATAAGCGCGCACGCCTTTTCGGAGCACTCCGCCGTGTGCCCTCTGTTTGAAGCTAAAAGCACCGAGTTTCTCATGCTCTGAAGACCGAGCTCTACGTCGGTAACGCCGCGCGATTTTAATATTTCGAGTATTTCTTCATCTATGTAGTCCGGCCGCGTGGAAAGCCTTACGGATGAGACTTTCCCTTCTTTTACGTATTCGTACGCAACGTCGAGAAGCTTTATCATAAGCGGCCTTTCTATTCCCGTAAAGCTTCCCCCGAAAAACGCGATTTCCGCGTTTTCGGTCTTGCCGCCGTAGGTGGCAAGCACGCGGTCGATTTCGGGACGGATGTCGCGGTCTGCGGAGTTCCTTACACCCGTAATGGTGCGCTGATTGCAGAAAACGCAGTCGTTTTTGCAGCCCTCGTGGGGAATGAAAACCGGGACGTTTACGTGCTTTTCAGTCATAATTTTATGTCGCCGAATAAGGATAAGGCTTCTTTCGCAGCCAGCTGTTCGGCCTCTCTTTTTGAGTAACCGGAACCACGCCCGATAACGTTGTTGTTTAAGGTAACCTGGACTTCAAAAACCTTGTTGTGCGACGGACCGCTTTCGCTCACCGTTTCGTATTCGAGGATGTCTCCGCGCCCCTGCTGAATGAATTTCTGAAGAATGGTCTTGTAATCCTCGGTGCTTCCGTTGCCGATAAGCTTTTCCGCCGCGGCGCTGATAAAGGGAAGCACGTATTCGCGCGCCTTTTCAAAGCCGCCGTCGAGATAAACCGCGGCAATAGTCGCCTCAAAAGCGTCTGCGAGAATGGACTTTCTCTCCCTGCCGCCGGTGTTTTCCTCACCTTTCCCGAGAAGAAGGAAGGAGCCGAGGTCAATCTCTTTTGCATACTCGTAAAGAGCGTTTTCGCAAACTATGCCCGCGCGGATTTTGGTGAGGTCGCCCTCAAAGAGATTTCTGTTTTCCTTGAAGAGATATACGCTTGCGATAAGCGATAAAACGGAGTCTCCGAGGAATTCCAGCCTCTCGTTGCAGCGCACGTCTTCGCCCTTCGCCTTCTTTTCGTTTGAAAAAGAGGAATGGGTGAACGCGGTGAGTATTAAATTTTTGTCTTTGAAGACGTAACCCGTCGTCTCTTCAAAATCCCGTACGGTTTTCTGCAAAAAAATCCCTTCTTTTTTTACGAAAATCAGTCGTTTTCGCCGCTGTTTTCTCTTTTTTGCGCGGCGATTTTTTCAATTTCCTCTATCATTCCGCTCGACGCATAGTTTTTCGCCTGTAAAATGCAGTACGCTATGCTCGTGGCGTTGGCCGAGCCGTGAGCCTTGATGACGGGCTTCGCAATGCCTAAAAAAGGCGCTCCGCCGAATTCCTCGTAGCTCATGTCCTTCTTTAACTTTTTAAGCCCGCCTTTTACGAGTAAGGCGCTGAATTTTGATGCGGTATTTTTGTAAAATAACTGCTTGAGCACCGATTTAACGAATAATCCCGCGCCCTCGCATAATTTGAGCACTATGTTGCCGGTAAATCCGTCGGATACCATGACGTCGACCTTCCCCTCGGGAATTTCGCGGCCTTCAATGTTTCCGACAAAGTTTACGAGACTTTCACTTTTAA
>JAGADB010000013.1 GCA_017613815.1 Clostridia bacterium
CGAGGATATGGCGATACTCACGCAGAGATGGGCAGACGCTATGTTTTTGGAAAAATATTTCAGCGATAAGAATATACCCGTGTCGTGCGAAAAGGGGGAAAACTTCTTTGACCGCAGGGAAGTGAATATCGCGCTGAATATCTTGGGCGCCGTCGACAATCCCGAAAGGGATATCTGCGTTGCCGGCTTTATGAGAAGCAAGGCGGGCGGTTTTGACGACAACGAGCTTGCAATAATAAGAAGCAAGACCAAAGACGGCAGTTTTTACCGCGCCGTAAGGGAATATACGGAAAACGGCGAAAATGAGGAATTAAAGAAAAAAACCGCGCTTTTCTGCGAAAAACTTGCGCTTTTGCGCAGGCTTTCAAGGTCGTCTTCCGTCTCGGATTTTATAAAAACCCTTTATTCAAAGACGGATATTATGAGCATCTGCACGTCGAAGGACTACGAAAACGGCGTAAACGACACAAAGGAAGTGCGCAGGAAAAACCTTCTCAAACTGTACGAAATCGCAAGAAGCTTCGACAAAACGGTGTTCAAAGGTCTTTCGTCGTTTCTGGAATACCTCGAACCCATGAAAAATTCCGACAACGTAAAGAGCTGTACCGCCGACGACGCCGACAGAATAAAGATAATGACGGTGCATAAGTCGAAGGGACTCGAGTTCCCCGTCTGCTTCGTCTTCGGCGCCGAGAGGGCGTTCACGAAGCCGTCGGACAAACTCATCTACCTCGATAAAAAGGATAAATCGGGCATAGGATTTGACCTTAAAAATACAGACGGCATAGAATCCGTTCCCGGAAACAGCGGAAACTGTAAGGTTACAACGCCCTTCAAGAACCTTTTTGCGGAATATCTGCACAAAGACGAGCTTTTGGAAGCCAAAAGACTTATGTACGTCGCGTTTACGAGGGCAAAGGAGCGCCTTATAATAACGTCGGCGGTAAATAATATCGAAAAGACGGTTAAAGAGCGGAAAAAGGCGCGGAATTACTGTAAAAGCCAGCTCGATTTCATTCTTTCGGCGTTTTCCGACGAGGAAAATCTGGTCTTTTTCGCGGGGGAAGACGGCATGACTGCGGAAGGTGCGAAAAAATATCCGTTTTTGCAAATTGACGTAAAAACCGTAAATCCTCCTGCTAAAACCGACGAAAAAGAGGAAACAGTACCCGAAAAAGACGGTGAAAAAGCACTTCTTGCGGACAAAGAACTGTTAGAAGAAGTAAAGAGCGCCGTAAATAAGCGCAAAAACGCGGTAAACGCAATAACCGCCGTTCCGCCCAAGGTTACGGTCTCGCTGCTTAAAAACGGACTTATCGACTACGATGAGGCGTCGGAGCTCACGCAGTCGGAAAGAAAACTCATCACAAAACCCGGGTACACGGAAGGCGAAAAGGCGCCGACGCCTGCCGAAAAGGGCACGGCGATGCATATGTTCATGCAGTTTGCAGATTATGCCGAGTGTGAAAACGAAGGCTGTAAAAAGCAGGCGGAAAAACTCTTTTCCGACGGCTTCATAACCGAAACACAGAAAGAACTTTTGGATATAACAAAGCTTGATAACTTCTTCAAATCGGATTTGTACGGAAAAATCAAAAAGGCAAGGAAGATTTACAGAGAAAGGCGCTTTAACCTGCTTGCAAAGCCGGGCGAGGTGATAGACGGACTGCCTTCGGAAATCGGAAAAGACGAATTCGTGCTGGTTCAGGGAGTTATCGACTGCTTTATCGAAAAGGAGGACGGCAGTTTTGCGGTAATCGACTTCAAGACCGACAGGGTGTCGGGAGAGGGAGCCGAGGAAACGCTTGTCGAAAGGTATGCAAATCAACTTAAATTTTACTGTAAGGCAGTAAAGGATATAACAAAAAAAGAGGTGTCGGAAGCGGTAATATTCTCATTTGACTTAATGAAGAGCATAGAACTTGCAAAAGACGTGTACAAATCATGACTTGACTCAGAGTCGGAGGACGCAAAAATGAAAAAAACTCTAATTATCGGCATCACGCTTGCACTTGTTCTTTCCCTGAACGCTTTTGCTTCAGGCTTTGAAAAGACGCATTACTACGCCGAAGGACAGTTTTCAGACGTAAATGAAAACGCATGGTATGCGGAAACGGTTAAAAATACGTTTGAACTCGGACTGATGAACGGAACGGGAAACGGACTTTTCGAACCCGAAGGAAACGTAACGGTTGCGGAAGCGATAACCATGGCTTCACGCGCAAGCGCTGTTAACGCGGGCGAAAATATTCCCGAAAAAGACGGCGAATGGTACGAAAAATACGTTTCCTACGCCAAAAATAAGGGCTTTGTAAAGGAAGGACAGTTTAAAGACTACGAAAGAGCGGCAAAGAGATACGAAGTGGCTGAGCTTTTCGAAAAGGCGATGCCGGACGGATTTTATACGCCTGTAAACGACGTTGAAAAAATACCCGACGTATCACCTGCAAAGAGCTATTATAACAGCGTGCTTGCGCTTTATAAGGCGGGCGTTGCGATGGGAAGCGACTCTTTCGGCAACTTTATGCCCGAAAACGACATAACCAGAGCCGAAGCGGCGACGATAATCACAAGAGTTGCGCTCCCCGAAATGAGGCTTAAAAAATCGCTCGATAAAATAAGCGAAGACGACGCCTACGCACTCGTGCTCTGTTCGGGACTTTCCGGCGCCCATGAGGGAATAGCTTCCGGCTGGCTCCTCGACAACAGGGGCGGCATTCCGAGAACGTCGCTTTCGGAGCCTTTCGGCGCGCTTTTCGACATCGACGAAAACGCGGGCTGTGCTTACATAAGAGAGATGAATAAGGTAACGACCGGCGTCGTTACCATGAAGACGAAAATCCTTGCGGATACCGATATGGAGGGCATCTACCTCGAATACCGCAACGAAAACGACGAGAGCGTTTACAGAATTGAAATCATCCAAAATGCGTGGCAAATAAAGAAAAAAGACGGAAGCTTTGAAAAGATATACGGTATTCCCGAAAACGAAAACGAATTTGAATTCATAATCATCTCGGACCTCGACAACAACAGGGCACAGACGTATATCAACAGACACGACTGCGGCACCTATCCTCTGCTTACCGACGGGGAAGAGACAAACTTCATAAACTTCAGGTACGCGACGACCGATAAGAGCACGGCGGGCTTCAGCATAGGCTCGGTGCTTTCCTACGTAAACTACGCCGCGTATGAGGATTTCGCAACCGCAAAAGAGGCGTCCAAACCTTTCGGCTGGACTTTCGACGGGGAAATCGGATACGGAATGTATCTGACGGTTTCCGGAGGCAGCTCCGCCGCAACAAGCTTTTCGCCGGTTAGCGGAAACGTCGTATCGGAATTCCAGTTCGTGCTTCCGGACGGCGAAAGCATAGATTTCTCGCTTAAAAGCGGAGACAAGGACGTCGCGGAGTTCACGACGGATAAAAACAATTTCTACGTGAACGGCAAGTGCGTGTATGAAAATTACTACGAAAATATGTGGTACCGCATCCGCCTTGAACTGAATACCGATACCGAAATTATTACATTAAAACTCAACGGAAGAGTTATAGACACCGTGCCTTTCCTTAGAAAAGCGACCTCGGTGGATAACCTTGTCTTCAAAAACGAAAGCTCTTCCGACGTATTTCTCGACGACGTGTACGTTTTCAGAACGGTTGAGCACGACGACTACGTGCCTCGCCCGAAAGAACCTTTGGGCGACGAGGATTATATAATCGGAATGACGGTCTGCTCGCTGTGGAGAGACTCCATAAAGTCGTTTTACGAGTGGTCGAAAATCACGCCTTACAAAGACCACGACCTCGTGATGGGCTTTTACGACGAGGGCAATCCCGAAACGGCGGACTGGGAAATAAAATATATGGTGGAACACGGAATTGACTTCCAGGAATTCTGTATCTACTTTAATTACGGATATCCGTTAAGGTCCGACGCGCACCACCTGTACGGCGGTTATATGAACGCGAAATACTCGGATATGATGTCCTTCGGCGCGATTTACGAGGCGGACAGCAGCAGCAACCCCGGCTCGCTTGAGGAATGGAAGGCATACTACGTTCCTTACTTTATAGAAAACTTCTTCAAGGACCCGAGATATAACGTGATAGACAATAAACCCGTGCTCACGATATACGGAATAGGCTCGTTCGTAAGGGGCTTCGGAAGCATTGAAAATGCAAAGGCCGGAATGGAATATATGAACGAGGAAGTAAAGAAGCTCGGCTTTGACGGAGTAATGTTCTTGTCAAACGGCTGGCAGGGCGCAGAAGTGAAGGAACTCGGCTTTGAGGGCTCGCATTATTACAGCGGCGGCAGAGACATATATACGTATGAGCGCAACGTGGACAGAATGAGGTCCGACGAGGTGTACAATATACCCGTCGTAACCGTCGGCTTCAACTCGCTTGCCGTAGGCGACGAGAGAACGCCGGTCATAACGGTTGAGGACTATAAAAAGGCGTATAAATACGCAAGAGACGAATATCTCCCCAAAAACGCAAAAGAGGACTGGCAGAAAAAACTGCTGTATACCGTAACGTGGAACGAATACGGAGAGGGACACTTCATTGCGCCGACAAAGGACGAAAAGGGCTTCGGCTACCTCGACGCGATAAGGGAACTGTTTACCAAAGCGGACGTAAACGACCTTGCCGAAATCGACGTTGCGCCGACTCCTTCGCAGCAGTTGAGGATATCCCACCTCTACCCGCAGTACAGACGGCTTTTGAGAAAAGAAGGATACGTCAAGGAAAAAAGGTCGGAAGACGACTTTACGCTCGTCGGAGAAATAGATATGACGAAAGTTGACGACATTCAGGAGTGGTCCGGCAAATATACGTTCACGAGAGACAAACACGGAATAAGCGTAACGGTTGAGGGCTCAATGCAGCCGTTTGCGGTTCTTCACTTTGCGGGAACCGAGTTCAACCTCGACGAGATAGACCTCGTGAAAATTTACGGAGTAATCCCGTACGATACGCCCGTCGGCATGTACTACACGACGACCTTCGATTCCGTGATGGACGAGAGAAAACACGTTTTCAGCACGAGGTCCGAGGAAAAGGGCAAGAGGGAAGAAACCGTCGTCGAAATAGACGTGTCTGAGGTCAAGAACTGGAAGTCGTACCTAAGCATTTTAAGACTCGATTTCGGCAAGGACGGTTTATATTCGAGCATAAGAAAGGTCGAATTCTATAAAAACAACGCGCCTGAACTCGTAAAGAACATAATCATCAACAATAACGTAACCGAAATGAACTTCTCGGTGCAGAAGGAGCAAAACGGCGAGCCGGTCATAGCGTTCGACCCCAAAAAAGCGATAGACTACCAGCTCAATACGTTCTATCTCTGGGACAGAGACAAGGGCGAGCTGACTTTGAACTTCACCGACCACGTAATAGTTTATACCGTCGGAAAGGACACCTATTTGCTCGACGGAAACGAAAAGAGCCTCGGCTTTACGATGCGTGAAATCGACGCGCTTCCGCTCATACCGATAAAGATGCTTTGCGAGGACGTCGGATACGAGTGCGGCTTAAACGAGAACAACGAGGTCGTAATAAAAACCAAACAGTACGAACTCTATACCGAACTCTTAAGCAGAAAGAAAGAGCAGAGCATTGAAGACTATACCTGGGAATTCAACGGAAGAAACGACACGGAGGGCTGGACTTCGACGTTTATGAACCTCTCGACGCTCGGCGGCTTTATGAGCTGTCAGGCGGTGTCGACGAGCAACGACCCGGTAATTTATTACAGCAATCCCACCGAAATAAATGCGTCCGACTTTACGAAATTCGAAATAAGGGTGAGATATAAGTATTCGGCAAGCCGGCCGCTTCATATGCAGATGTATTTTGCGACGGCGGACCACGGAGGCATGAGCGAAGCCAACTCGTTCCGTGCAAATTATAAGAGCACCGACAGCGAGGGCGAATGGGAGACCTACGTCATAGACCTTACGGAATTCCCGTCGTGGAACGGCAAAATAACGGCGCTGAGGTACGACCCGTTCAACGCCGTGGGCGATATCGAAGTAGACTATATGAGATTTTCGTAAAATTCAAAAAAATAAAACGCACGGCTACGCCGTGCCTTTTTAATTTCCGCATTCAATCTTCCGGTTTTTCATCGGGAACGTAAAGCATGGTGTTTCTGCTCTCGCAGATTATCTTTACGTCGTGGTCGGGCATGGTAAAACGGAATATAAAGCCCTTTTCGTCGCTGTAATCGGGATTGAACCTTACACCGTCGACGTAAAACGTATAGTCGGTGTCGGTCGCGATGAATTTGTAATTGATTTCGACTTTTTCGCCTTCCTTGTAGGAGTCCTTCACGCCCTCGTAGAAAAAGTCCTCTCCGCATAGGTCTAACTTGTATTTCGGCTTGCTTTTGCAGCCGCAGAATATGATTACAAGGGAAATTGCAAGAATAACAATTAAAATTAAGACAATTATCTGACCTTTCATCTTTCACCCTCCGTAACGGATTTGAGTTTTTTTATTTCGTCTTCCGTAAGGCTTCTCCATTCGCCGTACTTGAGGGAACCGTCGAGAATAAGCGACGCAAATTCCACCCTTTTTAAGAAAACCACTTCTTTTTGCCCGCAGGCGTAGCATAAACGCTTGACCTCGTGAAATTTCCCTTCGGTAAGCGTAACGCACGCGCTTTTTTCATCGTCTTTAGATATTTCAAGCTTCGCTTCCGACGTGCGCTTTCCGTCGATTATTATACCGTTTTTCATAATTTCCTTGTCCGACTCCGAAAACGGCTTGTCGCAGGTTACAAAATACTTTTTTGAAACGGCGTTTTTCGGGGAAAGCAGTTTGTGGGACAAAATTCCGTCGTTTGTCATAAGAAGAAGCCCGCACGCGTCTTTGTCAAGCCGTCCTACGCAGTTTATGCCCTTGTCCGCGTACTCCTTCGGGAAAAGCGAAAAGACTGTTTTCTCTTTTGCGTCGTAAGACGCGCATATAAGCCCCGACGGCTTGTTGAGCATGACGTAAACGAACTTCGAATAGACGAGCTTTTCGCCGTCAAAGGTTACTTCGTCGCTCGACGGGTCAACCTTCGCGTCGGCTTTCTTCAAAACGCTCCCGTTTACCGAAATTCTTCCGGCGCGGATTACCGAAAAGGCGTTTTTTCGGCTTAAAATCAGCGCGGAAGATACGTATTTGTCAAGTCTTACGGTACTCATAGCCAAAATTCCTTGTAAAAAAATGTAATTTGTCTCTGTATAATAATTGTATCACCGCAAATACGGGCGTGTCAAGAAAAAGTGCTTGAATAAAAATAAAAAGTGTGGTATAATACGCAAAGACTGAATATATATAAATAAAGCGGCGTATAATTTACTTTTTGTTCACAATTAAATGAAAATACCACTTGCAAAATAAAAACAAGTGTGGTATAATGCATCCGTTGCGGTATGTAAACCGTTAAAAGA
>JAGADB010000151.1 GCA_017613815.1 Clostridia bacterium
GGTAAACGGTATGGAAAGGTCCGGGATATTCTCTTCGTCAAAAGTGTTTTTAAGGGTAACGAATCCGTCGATGTAAAATCCGTTTACGAATACGTCAAGATTTTCTTCAAGCTCGTCTTTGTCAAGCGTAACTTTAACCGTAAGGTCAGCCGACGAAAACGCCGGCACGGTAAATGAATCGGGAAGGTCAGACGTAAAGTAAAGCGGTCTTGCGCCCTTTATCATTCCCTTTTCGTCGGCGGAATCGGTAGTAACGTACATACCGATTTCGTCGTAGGTTACGTCCGCGTCGGTCATATTCCGCGCCGTAAACGAGAATTTGAACGAGTCTTCACCGTCTAACGCAATCTCCCTTAAACTGATTTTTGACTTTCTGAAGACGTATCCGTCGGCTTCCAGCTCGTCTCCGAGCAGAAATACCGGCGTTTTTACGGCTTTTTTTACGTTGAGTATTCCCGCGCCCTGTTTTCTCGGAGAATAAGGAATGCCTTCCTGTTCGTTTTCCATAACTATGTTCGCGGTGCTCATTAAGAGATTTTCCGCAAGGGTTGCGCGGTTGCCGAAAGGCGCGTATAAATCGGGGTTTGCCGCCATATATTCAAACATAAGCGCGGAAGCGCCGGCATAAAACGGCGTCGCCATCGACGTGCCCGAATGCAGGACGTATCCGTTGTCGAACGATGCGGAATAAATATTTTCTCCCGTAGCCGATATTTCCGGCTTGAGTTCCATTTTGGCGTTCAAGCCCCAGCTGCTGTATGAGTCCATCGAAAGAGCGCCGTTCTTTTGCCAGATCTTCATTCCGTCTTTGTTAAAGCGGAGTTTCTTTTCTTCGGCTTCAAGAATTACCTCCTCCGTACCGGCGCCCGTGACTCCGACAGGGAAAAATCTCCATGCCGGGTTGATTCCCGTTGCAACGTCGGGAGTTTCCCCATATATGATAAAAATACCGGCGGCTCCCGCATTATATGCGTTTGTAACTTTTTCATTAAAAGGAATGCCGTACTGATTAGCAAAAACGAGCTTTCCTTCGGCGTTTAAGTTTTCAAAATCGCTTTCCCGCGCCTCGTTTGCGTAAACGTATTCGAAGTCGGTTTCGGTACCGAAAATTTCGTTAAAATCGGTTTCGTTGAATACTCTGTTGTAATATATTTCTTTTCCCGCCACCGTAAACTTTTTAAAAGTAACTATAGTGTAATGGCCGTCCGCGTTTGCGACCGAGGTACCGGCGGAAATGTCGTTTAAGGATACCATCATGTTGTAATCAATTTGCTCTGCGGAAACGTAGAGAATATTGTCTCCTCTTCCGCTGTTTCCCGCTGCGTTCGCAACCATTATACCGGCGGAGCGCGCCGCGTTTGCCGCTTTGACTTTCGGCTCCTCTGAAAGCGCCGTCGAGGCAGTAAGGCTGCAGTTAATGACGTCCGCACCGAGTATAACCGCATCTTCCATTGCGGCTATAATAGATGGGGAATCAAGTCCGTGATCATTGTCGCAGGCGGTTGCCATAAACAGTATCTGTGCGTCGGGAGCGGTGCCGATAAATTTTTTACCCTGAAAATCGATGCCGTTGTTGCCCGCCGCAATGCCCGCAACGTGCAAACCGTGATCGCTGTTATACGCTAAGGCGTCGGAAGAGAGCGTGTAGTAGTTGAACAGGAAAGGAATTTTCTCACTGCGGTAAACGCGGCTTACCGACAGTCTTCCCGCATTGGTCGCCGAAACCGAAAGCGTTTCTCTCTGCAATATCTCCGCAATATCGTTTCTTGAAAGGCGCGGATTTGCAACAGGAGCAGAAAACATCTCGTGGGTCGGGTCTAAGCACGAGTCTATTACGGCGATTACCGTACCTTTTCCGGTATATCCGTTATCGTGCATATACTGTATGTCCATATATTCGCTGCCCTTTATGATATACGGCTTTTCTTCGGAATTTTCGGGCGTTTCGTCCCCCGTCTGTTCCGATTCGAAAAGCTCCGCCTCGGCCTCGACCTCTTGCTCTTCGGGAGACGCTGTATATGCCTCGTCTTTAAAAACGTAAACTTTTTTGACGTTGGGAAGAGCGTAAAGGGAAGCGACTTTATCCGCGTCGACAAGCATTGCAAAGCCGTTAAGCACGTGCGTGTACGTGTACGTCACGTCGGGTTCTTCTCCGAGAGCGCCCGACACCGACGCAAGAACGCTCGACTGTGTTGCACGCGCCTTTTTTTCGAGATTTTTCGCCTCGCCTGTCTTTAAAAATTCCTTTGCGCCGAGTTTGGAAGCGTTTTTCGCCGCAAGCACGGCGTCGCCCTCCACTTCGACTATGACGGCGACGCGGTTTTCGGCTTTTCCGTCTTCTTTCGGCAAAGCAAAAACCGCACCTGACGAGAAAAACAGTGCAAGCGCGGTAAAAATAACAAATAAGCGTTTGTTTAAAAACTTCATAACAATTCCACCTCAAAAATCGTATTTTAAGGGATATCTACATTATTTATTGATAAAATTATATCAAAAACGCGCTTTCTTGTCAACAAATTATTACGTTTCTTTGCGGTTTTTCATAAAAAAAGCACTCCTTCCGGAGTGCTTTTTTCATTTTGCAAAAATTATTACTTGACTTCAACAGATGCGCCTGCTGCTGTGAGCTGTGCTTTGAGAGCTTCTGCTTCTTCTTTGGAAACGCCTTCCTTGATAGGCTTGGGAGCGCCTTCAACGAGGTCTTTTGCTTCTTTGAGTCCGAGACCGGTGATTTCACGAACAACCTTGATAACGCCGAGCTTGCTGTCGCCTGCGCCTGCAAGGATAACGTCAAATTCAGTCTGTTCTTCAGCTGCCGCTGCGCCTGCTGCGGGAGCTGCGGCGCCTGCTACAGCCACGGGAGCTGCCGATACGCCGAATTCTTCCTCGAGAGCCTTTACGAGATCTGCGAGTTCGAGTATTGTAAGTGTCTTGATTTCTTCAATAATCTGCATTGATTTTTCCGATGCCATTTTAAGTTACCTCCATATAATGAAATGTTTTTTTCTGATTTCAAGCCGTTTGGCTTATTCTGCGGCAGGCGCTTCCACGCCGCCTTCCTTGTCGATCTTCGCCTGAAGTACGTAGCAAAGACCGTAAAGCGATGACTGGATACTGCCGAGCAGTCTTCCGATGAGGACTTCCTTCGACGGAATTTCCGCGAGTTCCTTAATTGCAGCTTCATCCATAATATTGCCGTCCATAATGCCGACCTTTACTTTGAAGCTTTCGTTGTCCTTTGCGTATTTGCAAAGAATTTTTGCCGGTGCAAGCGGATCATCGTTTGAGATCGCAAAGGCAGTCATTCCTTCGAGATAGGGGTCAAATCCCTCTATTCCCGCGATTTCTGCCGCTTTTCTGATGTAGGTGTTCTTGATTACCGAATAATCGACACCCGCCTTGCGCAGCTCTGCTCTGAGCGCCGTGTCCTTTTCAACGGTTATTCCGCAGTAGTCCACGAGAACGCCGCTCTTTGCGCCTTTAAGCTTTTCCGCAAGCTCTGCCACCAGTGCCTGTTTCTTTTCAAGTATTTTTGCGCTGGGCATACGTTTCACCTCCCAATAAAAAAATGCCCTATTCGACCAAGAATAAGGACAATGTCAGGAGTATATATTTATTCCTTTTACATCTTCCTCGACAGGCGACGCAGTCATTATAGCCGTAAGGCAACCTGTTTTCTTCGGTCAACGCTGATGATTATAGCATAAATGTTTTTATTTGTCAATACTTTTTTGCTTTTTTCTTATTATGCGGAAAAATACGCTTTTTTAACGCAGAAAAACGCTCCTTTCGGAGCGTTTTTTCCGTCATCTTTCCGACGCGAGTTTTTTCATCGCCGAAAGGTATTCGTTTTTGAGTTTCTTTATTTTCGTCTCGATTTCCTTTTCCTTTGCGGCAAGATACCTCTTTCCGTCGGCGGAATTTTTGGAAATTCCGTTGTTTACGAGGTATTCTTCGGCGTTTTTCAGCTTTTCCCTTTCTTCAAACGCCTTTTTATAGTATTCGTCGAGGAGTGTTTCGGCCTTCGCCTTTGCGTCCGCGAAAACAGCCGTCGTTTTCGGCTTGTTTTTCTTCTTTTCGGCAGAAGCAAGTCCGAGTCTTTCCTCGTTGTACCTGTTGTAGTTATAGTTGAGCTTGTTTATCCATTCCTTCTGGTCGCTTACGTCGAGCCCCAGCGCCTCTTTCTGCGCTATGGCGTCCATGGAGCGCGCAAGCTCCTTTTCGTACACGTCGGCGTCCCCGTTTCTTATCTTTTCGAGGCGCTCGGCGGCGGGCAGATACGCGTACTGCCATACGTTGTTCGTCTTTTTCATTATGTGTCCTTTCGCTGATGTGTTCAATGCTTTTTCATGAGGCGGTATTCGATTTTGAAATTGAATATCCCCACGAAAGCGCCGTTTCCGCTTATTTCGCAGTCAAATCTCTTCATTGCCGCTTTGGGAAGCTTGAGATACACCGACGAAATTCCGTCGTCGCCCGGCGAAAGCTCTCTTTCTTCGGAGTAATACTCTTTTCCGTCGGCGAAAACCCTTATTTTCACGCCGCTTTTACCGGGGCATCTGAATTCCAGCATCATTCTCTCGACGATTTTTTTCTCATGCGGCAGTGAAAAGTCGAGCCCCTTCGGGCGCAGTACGTAGGGAGACGAAAGATTCTGCGCGTCGGAAGCGATTTTTATTTTATTTTCCTCACCCGAGCAGTCGATTATATACAAATCGTTTCCCGCTCCGAAAATCACGTCGGCGCGCACGTCTTTGAACTCCGTCCAGCACAGGCGCTTTTCGGCTTTCGACGAGTCGTTCGAGCCCGCGTACGGCGCATAGCCGAGGTCGAGCACGAAAACCCTGCCGCACACCAAAAGCATATACTTTTTCTTATGCGCGCAGCATACGGACTTTTTAAGGTCTTCGCGGGAGAGCGAATTGTAGCCCCTGTCCGATGAGTAGTCCGTAATGTTTCTCGAAAGCGGCACAACGTTTTGAATTTCGTAGTTTCCGGTGTCGCACATCATATAAACTCCGTCTCTTGACGCAAAGACGTTCTTTCCGCCGATAAGCGAGACGTTTTTGGAAATACATCCGACCGACGTGCTTATCGTCTTTGCCGTAAAGTAGCCGCCGGAGTTTTCGTTAAACCCGTAGTTTATTTTGTAAACGGTGTTTTCGGTGAACACGAGGAGATACGCGCCCTGGCGGGACATCGCCTTTATGTTTTCGTTGCCCTCGCCTATTATTCCGCCGTTTCCCTCGAAAAAGCACAGCGGGTCGGCAAGCTCGCTCGTGAAATATTCCCCTTTGTAATTTTCGTTTCCCGAAAGGAATATTTTCGTGCCGTCGAGCGTTGCGCCGCCGTAGGCGGCGCCTGCCGTGCAGTTTTTGAGGATATCGCTCTTGTCGAGCGCGCTTTCGGTGGAATATAAACAGATTTTCACGACGTTTGACTGCGTCGTGATATAGCTTCTGTCTATTTCAAAGCCGTTTTCGTCCGCCCACATTTTATTGTCGGGGACGATTTCGTCTTTATAGTAAACGCAGAAGTTCCTGGCGCGGTTCATAAAATACGGAAATTTGAAATACGAGCCGCCGTGGTTTCCCGTATAGTTTGACGGCGAATACGTTACCGCGACGAAGGGCGCAAGAATGTTCGGCTTGAAGTCCGCGACGGGAGAACCCGACTGGGTGTCGCAGTCGAAGTTCGTCTTATATAAAGACGCCGTCGGGAATTCCTCTTTGAAGCTTCCTTCTCCGTCAAGCGGATAAGAATAGACGTACGGCGCGCAGTAGATATAGATAAGCCCCCTGTAAACAACCGTCACGCTTGAGAAATCCGGCGCGGACGAATACAGCTCTTCAAGTTCTCCGTCCTCGACTTTATATACGGATGAACCCGCGTGTATGAGCGCGAAGTTTCCGAAACTCTTATACGAGTGAAGGTCTCCCGCAAAGGCGTTCGTTCCCTCCAAGTCCACAAACTCGCCCCTGGAGCGCAGTATTCCGTTTTCGATTGTAAAGTTGTCCGCTCTTTCCGCCTTCGAGTTTTCGGAAAGGATGATATCAGTCGAATAATCCACTCCGCCGTCGATGGTGTAAACCGACGCGGTCCTCTTTACCGAATCTGCGTAAGAACGCAGCGTGTGATCAGCGTATCCCATCAGAAAATCCCCCCGATGCGTTTTTTAAGCTTGAAAAAGGTGTTTCTGCTCTTTTCGTTTTTCGTCATATTATAGCAGTTGAGCGCTATGTCCTTATACTGATATATCAGTTTTGAGTAGGTTTCGGAATATTCCGCCGGGCAGAGTTCCGCCGCGGTGAGAAATACGAGCGCGTCAGCCGTTATGTCGGGCAGGTTTACCTTTTCGTCCGCCGGCGTTTCGTCGGAAAACGTGTTTACGCGCGCAAAGTACCGAAGTTCCGCGGTATCCCCCTTGGCGTTTCCGAAATATATATAATTTCCGTCGACGGTATATCCGGAAGTTTCTTTGAGCTCGCCGTATCCCGCGTCGAAAGCAATTACCCTTCCGAAATCCCCGGGAAGCGCGCATTTGCATCTTCCGTTTTCGCTTATTACCTGAAGCTCCGCCTTTTTTTCGAGCAGCGGGAGGCAGAGTTCCACCCTGCGCGCGCATCTGTTGAGTGCGGATATGAATTTCTTTTCGATATCCGACGCGTTTCCGAAGACGAAGGAGTTCTCGCTTCCGTTTACGGAATACTCGTCGAGCGCCTTATATACACCGAATTTCAGGTCCTCGAACGTATAAGTGCTTCTGTTATACAAATATATCTCTCCTTTCGCTTGAATATCCGCTTTTCCGCCGCTTTTTTGCGGCGGAAAAGACAGGTCTTCTTAAATTACGCGGGGTTTGAGAATATGATGGGACGCGCGTCGCCGAAACCGAATGCGAAATCGACGTATCCGATATAGTCGGTGATGAGCGGGTTATCCTGCTGAGATACGAGAACCGTGGGTTTTGTGATGTACACGAGTTTGAGTACCTCTTTGAGCATGAGGGAGTCGGCGATGGCCCACTGCTTGCCCGAAAATCCCACGTTGCCGCCGCCGACAACCATATATTTAAGGCCGTAAACGGGGTTTGCCGCGTTGAGCGGAGCGTCGGCGTCGGGGTTGTTTACGGGCGAGAGCTTTGCGTCCGCGCCGCAGATTTCCCTTGCCTTCGCCTCGAGCTCGGGGCTGACGAGAAGAAGGTCGAAGTTGCATGCAAACGGCAGTCCGTCGGGCGTTACGAAACGCGCCGCCTTATTCTGCGCGTCGGTGATTGCGGAAACCGAAAGCGCGGAGGTGATGAGGTTTGAAAACGTGCCGCTTGACGAGTCCTTGCCTACGGGGTGGGACGTGCTCGCCCACGGTACTCCGTCTGCGCCGACGGTCGTAAAGGCGTTGCCGAAGAGGCGGTAAAATTCGTTGAGCACCGTCATATAAGCGCTGTCCGCGAGTTTTGCGCCGACCTTCGACGCTTCGCCCGAATAGTCGAGCTTCGCCTTTTTATAGCTTAAAGTTACGCGCAGAGCGTGTTCCTTCGGCGTTATCGTCGTGATAAAGCCCCTCTTTGAGTCGGCGCTCGCGATGCTCGTTCCGTCGTAAACGGGGAGCTCTCCGTAGCCGCCCACGCCTTCGAGTCTGTAATCGACGTCGTCGCGGCACACCGTTTCGGCAACCTTGTTTATGAGATTGAGTCTTTTGGCGTATCTTAAATCAAATCTCTTTTTTACGAGAGGATAAAGATCGTTTTGCCATGTGTATATATCGTTCATATTGTTCTCCTTTATTTTTGAAATTCTGCTTTATATTCAGCCCGCAAACGTCGTCTTGAGCTTTACGCCTATAAACGCGGCGTCGCAGTCGGAGCATACGGAGATGAGCTTTACGCTGCTTGCCGAGTTATAAAACGCGGCTCCCGTGCCCGCCGTGTCGAGATACATTTCGGTTCCCACGTCGGGAATGAGGGCGTATACGTCGCCTGCGCAGGCGGCTCCGCCCGACGCTACCGTAAGGGTAGCCGTTGCGCCGGATATGGCGCATGCCGAAATTCTTCTCTTTGTACCGATTTTGTCGGTGTTGGTGGAAGTCGGCGCCTTATACACCAGAACGGCGGTCGCGCCGGATATACTCGTCGAAAGTCCCGCGGACGTCGTTACTATCGTCGTTGCCGTGGAGGCTGACGCCGTATATTTCGGGGACGGCACGCTGTAAACCGCGCCGTAGGTTACGTTTACTCTTATTTTGGTGCCGTTTGCCCGCGGATTGAGAATATCGGATACACCCGGATGGTCTTCCGCCGCAACGCCGAGAACGTAATCTCCGCTGTTCGCTTTTACTACGAGGTTATCGTCAATTCCGACGAGTTCTCCCGCGGATATCGCGGTTGCGGAGGCGATGTCGTATTCCTTTATGAAAGGTGTGTTCGCACCTGTGATGTTAAACAAAAAATTCATAATTTTTCCTTTCTGATTTTAGTTTTTGGGGAGCTTTTGAGGGATGCTTCCGAGCAGTTCGGAGTATTCCCTGAAGGACATGCCGTTTTCACGCGCTATGTCCATCTGTCTTTTGGAAAGATTTAAGGGAAAATCCGAAATCACGCCCGACGCGAATCCCGAAAGTTCTCTTTCGTCGTACAAATCCGCGCCGTTTTCTTCCTCATTTTCGTCGGATTTTGCGGTTTTTTCGTATTTTTCCGGTAAAAATTCCCTTTTGAAGCCGACGTACGCGTCGTATATCTCCTTAATGCTTCCCTTTCTGTCCTTTGCAAAGGCGGCAAAGCTTTTGGTCGATATATCCTTCAGCATCTCCCCGTTTTCATAACTTTTTGCAAGAGAAAGAAGCTCCGACGCGGTCATTTTTTCAAATTCCGCGTTGAAATCCGATTCTTTTTCCTCTTCCGCATTCAAAATTCCTCCGTTTTCGTCGGTTTTTGCGGAGTCCGTTTCCTCAAAGTCCGGCGCGGCAGCAGAAAGCGCCTCTTTTTCGTTTCCGGTCTCCGCTCTTTCCGTTTCGGAAGGATTTGCACGCGTATTTTGAAGCCGCGTTCCGAGCTCCTTTGCCGCGTCGGCGTAGGAAGCGCTTTTTATGGCGCCGCTTTTTTTCAGCTCCCCGATAATCTCTCTTATCTCGGAAAAAGCGGCGACGTTCTTTCTCTCGCGCTTGAGCCGTTCGGATATGAGCTTTTCGAGCTCGGTCTGCGTAAAGGTTTTTTCCTCTTTTGCCGTATCTCCGGCAATAACCGTATCTTTTCTTTCAATTTCGTTTTCCATACGTTTTTTCTCCCAAATTTAAGTCAAGCCGTGATTCCGTCTGTTAAATTTTCGGTTTCGCGGTCGTTTTCTCCATAATTTCCGAATTTTTCGTCGAGATATCTGCATATTTCGTTTCTCATCGGCAGTCCGACAAGGTCGACGTACGCCTTCACGAAGACGTAGTTGTCCTTGGTTATATCGGTCGATATGAGCGCGTTTATCGCGGACACGGTAAACGCCTTGGAATTCGTGAGTCCGTCGCCTATATGTATCTTTACGTCGATATTCGGCGTGTAGTTTTCGCAGAAATCCCTGCCGTCCGTCAGCATTCCGAAGTCGAAGCCGCCGTTTTCCGAGTCTATATGCCGTCCTCTCCTGTAAAATTCGAGCGCGGTATAGTCAATAAGCATAAACAGCCGCTTGAAGCCCTCGGATTTGCCCGCCTTTTTGAGCATGAGGCGGCTTTTCGCCCTCTCGTTGAGAAGTGCGATACCCGACGCCGTCGTTACCCTCGTCGGCTCTTTGCCCTGGTTTGCCTCGTAGTTGCCCGTCGTCTCCTCCATCATGGTCTTCCAGACGGTATAGTTGTTGAACTGCGATATCTGCGTTGAACCGAGGTTGCCGAGCCGCTGAACCTTGCCCGTCATTCCGGGGCGCAGCTTCCATACGGCGCCCGGCGTGTTTTCGGGAAGCGCTCCGTCGGCAAACGCGTTCTCCTCCGCCAATATCACATCGTTTGAGCAAAACGCCGAGTTCATCTGCGCAAAGGTCAGTTCCCTGTCCGCCGCGTCGATTATGGGAACGAGCATTTCAAGCTCGCTTTTGCCCCATATACTGTTCTCGCACGGCACCTTGTTGTATATTACGAACGGGAAGAACGAGCAGTTCGTGTTCTTCCAGTACTTCGGAACGTATCTCACTTCCCTGCCGTTTACGAGTATGCTTACGGCGATGTCCCCCGCCTTGAAATTTCCCGCTTTCGAGTCTTTCGGCTGGCGGAACCAGAATTCCGTAACCGTTACGCAGTCGGGCGTCTCCTCGTAAAAATCGTCGAAGGTCGGATAATTTTCCTTTGGCGACGAGATATAGTCGTCGATTTTTTCGTTTTTGCGCGCAAAATCGGCTCCGAAAATTCTCTTTGCCCGCTGAACGTGCATGGGGTAAACGTATGCGACGTACTCGCTCGAATCAAGCGTTTCCGCCGCGGGGTCCGTATATATCTGCCACGGCTTCGGGTTTTCTATCACGACGTCCTGCTTTCCCGCACCGTGCGACGGGTTTATTCCCCAGCCGATTTTCCAGACGGCGGAGCCCGAAATGTTGAGCCGTCTTTCGTTTTTGATGTTCATATCGGCAAGGAAGTTCGCGTCGCAAACCGACCTCACCGTCTCCTCGCGGAGTCTTGCAAGCTCGGAAGAGTATCCGTTTCTCGGCGAAAATTCAAAGCCGGGAATCTCGGGGTCAATCTGGCTTTCGACGTGGATATAGCCGTCTGACGACTGCGCCGGCTTCCACGGGAGGTTCATATCCTCCGAAAAGGTGCCGGTTAGGTAGTTTATGTCGTGCATGCCGTCGTAATACCTTTTCATTTTCTTCCAATAGGCGTCGGTTTTCTGCCTTGAAAGGCGGCTGTTTTCGACGAGCGCGCAGATTGTATCTTCCCTTGATACCGCCGTCGAATAGTCGTACGCGCCGTCTGTAATATTTACGTTTCTTGAAAATAGATGTCTTTTTTTCATATTCGGTATGGTTCTCCTTGATTTTTCTTATTCTTATATCTTCCGCATGGCGTATCCCTGCCTTATTTTCTCGGTCAGCTTTACGGTATGAATACTGTCCGCGTGCGCTCTCGCGCTTCTGAAAACGGCGAAATACCGCAGAGCGTCGGGGGCGTGCGTTACGTTGTGGGGATATTTTGCGGCGTCGGCGGGCTTCTGCTCGTCGTACAGCAGAAGCTGCATACATCTTATTAGGTTTTCGCAGTTTCTCGTTATCTTCATATCCGGCTCGCTTATGCCGTTTTCGCGCTTTTTGGGGTTGAGCCACTCTTTGAGCGCAACCCAGCCGGCAACCCTTTCGGACGTGAGTTTAGTCAAGTAAATTCCGTTTTCGGAAAATATCTCGGCAATGCTCTTTCCGCTGTCCTTCTGCCTCGACCAGAGGTCCGACGGCGCGATAAAGGTGCCTACCCCGTCCGCTTTTTTGAGTATTTCCCTTGCCGCTTCGCTGACTATAAGTCCGCTTTTGTGCACCTCGTCGTAAACCGTCGCCCTGCCGTCCTTATCAACCGCGACGAAAACCGCGGCGAGCATATCGAGTCCGTAGTCTATCGCGCAGTATCTCCTGTAAGTGCCGTCGCAAAAAGCCTCTCTCGGTACGGTATGTATATCGTAGTCGAATTCCCTGAAAAACTGACCTTCAAAGCCGTTCCAGCTTCCGTCGAGCCACGCTTCGCGCAGTCCCGCGGGCAGGCTTTTCAACTGCTCCAGATAGTCGGGATTCTTGTCGAGCAGTATTTTATTGTCGTAAACCTTTGCGGGAATAAAGTCGTAGTCTTCCTTTCTCTCGCCGCGGCGGTACTCCTTGTCTATAAAAAGCCGCTTTACCCAGCCGTGTCCGACTCCTCCGGGGTTGCAGGTAAGGTACATTCTTTTTGGGAACGAGTTTGCGCCCCTTAAGCACGCTTTCAGCGTCTGGAACTGAAATTCCGTAAGCTGAGTCGCCTCGTCTATCGCTATGACGTCGTATTCCTGCCCCTGATACTGATAGGTGTCGTTTTCGCTGTCAAGGTATCCGAGTTTTATCCTCGAGCCGTTGGGAAAGTCGAAGGTCTTGCGCGTGTCGTTATACTGTGCAATATCTTTGAGCTCCGACAAGAGCGGTCTTATATGGTTGTCCCTGAGCTCGGGATAGGTGCGGCGTATCAAAAGCACGTTAATTCCGGGAAAGCGCGCGCACATAAGCACGAGCTTCCTTCTTAACGCCCAGCTTTTGCCGCCGCCGCGTGCGCCGCCGTACGCGACGTACTTTGCCTTTGACAGAAAGAAGAGCATCTGCTTTTTCTGCGGCGTGCCGGAAAGTTTTATCTTTACCGGTCTTCCCTTTTTTCCTTTACTATTCGGCAAGGCGCAGCAGCTCTCCGTCAAGTATTATTTTTATGCTCTTCTGCTCGTCGCTTGCGGATTTTTCTCTTTGCTCTCCCCAGCCGAAATTGTATTTCAAGCTGTTTGCGGCGGCGCTTGCGGAAAGCGCGCCCGTAAGCGCGTATTCCTCGGTAAACGCCTCGATTTTCGAAAGCGCCGACGTAAACGTCTGCATATATTTCGGCTTTGCATACAGTTTTTCAAACTGCGCTCTCGTCATATTCAGCTCGCACAGGAGTCCCGACAGGGTGTACGGCTTTCTTATCCTGTCCCCGTTCTGCCCGTCGCATTTTGCAAAATATGCGTCTATTCCGCTTTTTATCGCTTCAAATTTATCGTTTTTCATACTCTTTTCCTTTCTCCTTTCATATTGCCGTCAGGAATTCCCCCGCGTTCTGGGAAGCGTATTCCTCCCAGCACACCTTGTGGAGCATTTCGCCGTTTGCGTTTATCTTAAATGCGTCGTCGTCATCGAAAACGACGTATCCGCACTGCGCGCAGACGCCTATCTTTTCTCTTGTCTTGCGCCTGCATATATTCTCTATGTCGATATCTATTTCATCGCTCACGCTATACTCTTTATCCATCCTTTTTCCCTTCCGTTCATCTCGTCTTTTACAGCGTTTTTTATTCCCATTCATTCCGTTTATATGACGGGGCGCATATAAATAGAACAAATGTTCTATTTTATGGGTTAAAAATTAGTGCCGCGGTGCAGCACGTAATTTTATTCGTTTTTCAGTACCTGAATTATACCACAAAAACCCCAAAAAGTCAATAGGTTTTTCGAACTTTTGTTCGACAAAATTCCCCATAAAAACGGGTATGGGACATTTTGGGAACATCAGTTATATTCGGTCTTTTTGGTGATTTTAAGGACGCCGTCTAACTTTTCATGTGGGATTACGAACACGGCGGCGGAGTTATCGGTCAGAAGCATTCCCTTATCGTAGAAAAAAGCAACGCCCCTCGGCACGAAATAAAAGTTTTCGAAGCTGAATTTACGGAAAATTACGGATTTGAAGTTTTTGCGGTAGCAAAAAGACGGATTTTGTGCGTTATGCAGGGCGGTCTTATATATGAGCTCTTTTATATATCTCTTTGCCCTTCTTCCTGTGTCGAAAACGTATTTCGGAGGCAGAATCGCGGATTTTTCGGCCGACCACAGCTGAGAGAGCCTTATATTTTTTGCGTTTTCGCCGTCTGACGACGAAAAATCGACGAAAATGCTGACGAAATTTTTATCGGTATAGCTTACGTTGGAAGTCATACTAATACGCGGTTTTGCTTTTTCGTTTTTCGCTTTGTAAGCGAAATCGCGTGAAGAATATCTCGACGCGGCGTGGGATAAAAATCTTTCGGCGCCGGTCTTATAGAATTTATTGATTTTATTTATAAACTCCGCCTCTTTCCCTCTTTTGTTTTCCGCATAAAACACGGGATAATTTATTTTCAGCGAAAGTGTGGGCGTGTTTTTATATTTCAAGGTCTTTTCAATGCGTTCGAGCGTGAATTTTCTTTCGGTTTCGGCCATTTTTATCACTCCCCTCTCAATATATGCGTCAGATTTACAAAATATAAACGCTTTTCGGGGAAAATAATGTATTTTATTCACAAAAATTCATTTTTACCCAAAAAAATCTTGTAAACGCGCGCGAAAAGTAGTATACTTAATCTGTAATGCAAGGGGGTTTTCAAAATGGTAAGATTGGAAGAAAAATTTCTGCGTCCTTTCGTTTCGGAAGATGAAATAAAGGCGTATGCGCCGAAGCTTTCCGAGGCGCACGGCAAAATAAGAAACAAGACCGGCGAGGGCGGCGATTTTCTCGGCTGGTACACCCTTCCGTTTGACTGCGACAAGGACGAGTTTGAGAGAATAAAGAAGGCGGCGGAAAAGATAAAGAAAAGCTGCGAAGTATTCGTCGTTATCGGAATCGGCGGCTCGTATCTCGGCGCGAGAGCCGCGATAGAGTTCATTAAATCGCCGAACTACAATTTACTTCCGAAAGATACCCCCAACGTGCATTTCGCGGGCAACTCCATAAGCGCTTCGTCGCTTGCGGATATCCTCGCTCTCTGCAAGGACAAAGACGTCTGCGTAAACGTAATTTCAAAATCAGGCACGACGACCGAGCCCGCCGTAGCATTCCGCGTTTTCAAGGAACTGCTCGAGGAAAAGTACGGCAAAGACGGCGCAAGAGAGCGCATTTTCGTTACGACCGATAAGTCGCGCGGCGCGCTTAAAGGACTCGCCGACAAAGAGGGCTACGAGACATTCGTTATTCCCGACAATATAGGCGGAAGATATTCCGTTCTCACCCCCTGCGGACTTCTGCCGATTGCGGTTGCGGGAATTGATATTGACAAAATCATGGCGGGCGCAAAAAAAGCCGCCGAAAAGTTTTCGGTATGCGACATAGACAAAAACGACGCGTACAGGTACGCGGTTATAAGAAATATTCTCTACTCAAAGGGCAAGAAATCCGAATTCCTTGCGTGCTACGAGCCGTCCTTCCGCTATATGACAGAGTGGTGGAAGCAGCTCTTCGGCGAGAGCGAGGGCAAGGACCAAAAGGGTATATTCCCCTCCGCAGTCATATATTCGACCGACCTGCACTCCCTGGGACAGATTATCCAGCAGGGCGAGAGAACCATTTTCGAGACGGTCATCGACGTCAAAAAGGCGGGCGCGCCGTTTGAAATTCCGTTTGACAAGGAAAACGCCGACGGACTCAACTTCCTCGCCGGAAAAGACCTCGCGGAAGCAAACAGAAAGGCGTTTCTGGCTACCGTGCTCGCACACAGCGACGGAGACGTGCCCAATATCATCATCGAAGCCGACTCCAACAGCGAAGAATGCTACGGCTTTATGGTTTACTTCTTTGAACTCGCCTGCGCCGCCTCCGGCTACATACTCGGCGTAAATCCCTTTAATCAGCCCGGCGTTGAAGCATATAAGAAAAATATGTTCGCCCTCCTCGGTAAACCCGGAGAAGAAAATGAAAGAAAGAAAGCCGAGCTTGAAGCCCGTCTTTCTTGAGAAGTGTTTTTCGTGTTACTTTCTCTCACGGGAGAGAAAGTAAAGGGAAAACGGTTTTCCGTACTTTTTCTCACGCGAGAAAAGTACCAAAAGAGCGCGAGTTTTCTTAGAAAGAAACCTCGGTAAAGAAAACGCCGAAAAACTCGGCGCTGTTTTAGCAAAAACCAAAATATTCAGCAAATTTTCCGCGCCGGGATGTTTTTCGGCGGCTTCAAAAATGAAATTTTGATGGGAATTTCAATTATGATGTACGGCGAAAGTCAGCACCCGTCGAAAAAAATCTGCTCGGCTTCATATGTGCTGTTTGTTGTTAAAATATCGGCTGTTCTATTTTTTCGACGGCACGCTCTCTTTGACTTTACTTTCTCTCACGAGAGAAAGTAAAAGCACTTTTGGTTCTTTTCCTGCGAGGGAAAAGAACGAATATCGTTCTCCCTTTTACGATGAAAAACTCAAATGTGCTGTTTGTTCGCACTGAATATCGGCTATATCATAATAAGGTTTGCGCTCTCTTTGTTTTACTTTCTCTCTCGTGAGAGA
>JAGADB010000152.1 GCA_017613815.1 Clostridia bacterium
GAATTGTTTTCAGAACCGGCACTACCGGTTTTGACAACTCCACAAACCACGTTATCGAATACAGTCTCAAGCTTGAATCAAACCCCGAATTCACGTCGTCTGTGCTTGTAGCTTTTGCGCGTGCGGCGGTAAGACTTCACAGCGAAGGCGTTACCGGCTGCAAGACGGTATTTGACATCCCGCCTAAATATCTTTCTTCAAAGCCGTACGGCGAACTTATTTCAACAATGCTTTAATAAAGACAAAACAAAAAAGGTTCGGTTTTCCGAACCTTTTTTATTTTACTTATTTTAGTGTGTTATGCATCTTTCGGTATCTTTATCAAAGAAGTGTGCGTGAGTGATATCAAACGCAACCTTGATTGTGTCGCCGCTCTTTGCTTTCGAGCGCGAGGATACGCGAGCGATGAGGTTATCGTCTTCTCCCATGGAGAGATACAGATAAATTTCAGCACCCATAAGTTCGGTAACGTCAACCATTGCGTCAGCCGTCCAGTCGGTAAAGGTGGACAGATACATGGGCTCGTCGTGGATTGCTTCGGGACGGATACCCATTATTACTTCTTTGCCTACGTATTCGTTGAGTTCGGGGCTTTCGGACTTTTCTGCCGGAAGCTTGAACTTGCAGTTTGCAAAGTTTGCGTAAAGGTCGCTGCCCTCTTTGGAAATCGTCGACTTGATGAAGTTCATCTGAGGAGTTCCGATAAATCCTGCAACGAATATGTTGCACGGCATATCGTAAAGATTCTGAGGAGTATCAACCTGCTGAATTATACCGTCTTTCATTACGACGATTCTGGACGCCATCGTCATAGCTTCCGTCTGGTCGTGCGTAACGTATACGAACGTCGTTCCGAGGTTCTTATGAAGCTTTGTAAGCTCTGTTCTCATGGCTGCTCTGAGTTTTGCGTCGAGGTTTGAGAGCGGTTCGTCAAGAAGGAATACCTTCGGTTCACGAACTATTGCACGTCCGAGAGCAACACGCTGTCTCTGACCGCCGGACAAAGCCTTCGGTCTTCTGTCAAGCAAGTGCGCTATATCAAGAATTCTTGCGGCTTCTTCAACGCGTTTTTTGATTTCATCCTTCGGCATCTTTCTGAGTTTAAGGCCGAACGCCATATTCTCAAATACCGTCATATGAGGATACAGAGCGTAGTTCTGGAACACCATCGCTATATCTCTGTCCTTAGGCGCAACGTCGTTTACGATTTTGTCGCCTATATAAAGTTCGCCTTCCGTAATTTCTTCAAGACCTGCGATCATACGCAGAGTAGTCGATTTTCCGCAGCCTGAAGGTCCTACGAGGATGATGAATTCCTTGTCTTTAATTTCAAGGCTGAAATCGTTAACGGCAGTAACTCCGCCGGGGTACTTCTTGAAAATATGCTTTAATGTAACACTTGCCATTTTTTATATTCCTCCCAAGAATATGTGTAAACTATTGTTTTATCAAATAATTCTTTATATATAATAACAAATTTTTCCGCAAAAATAAAGATGTTATTTTTCCGAAATTTTATCCTTCAATTTGTTATTATTGTACAACAAAATGAGAAAACAAGAGAATATCAAAGATTATCTTTGAATTTTAGAGAAAATATTTGACAGATTGTGATATTATATTTCTTCAACCGCTTTTCTCAACATGTCCGCGCGGTCGGTCTTTTCCCACGGAACACCGAGGTCTTCCCTGCCTATGTGGCCGTAAGACGAGAGCTGCTTATAAATCGGTCTTCTCAAATCGAGCATTTCTATAATTGCGGCAGGCCGCAAATCGAAACATTTTTCTATCGCTTTACGGATTTTTTCTTCGTCAACCGAAGACGTTCCAAAGGTATCAACAAGTACGCTTATCGGCTTTGCGACGCCTATCGCGTACGCAATCTGCACCTCGCATTTCTTTGCAAGCCCCGCGGCAACGACGTTCTTTGCGACGTATCTTGCGGCATACGCGCCGCTTCTGTCGACTTTTGTCGGGTCCTTGCCGGAGAAAGCGCCTCCGCCGTGTCTTGTGTATCCGCCGTAAGTATCGACTATGATTTTTCTTCCCGTAAGTCCCGTATCGCCGCCCGGACCGCCTATTACGAACCTGCCGGTCGGATTTACGAAAATTCTTGTGTTTTCATCATACAGTTCCGCAGGAATTATAGGTTTTATTACACAATTTATTATATCTTCCCTTATTTTTTCGAGTGAAACCTCTGGATCGTGCTGAGACGACACTACAATTGCGTCAACGCGCACGGGTTTTCCGTTTTCGTACTCCACCGTTACCTGAGTTTTTCCGTCGGGGCGGAGATACGGAAGGGTTTTATTCTTTCTTACTTCGGTAAGTCTTTTTGCGAGCTTATGAGCAAGGGAAATCGGAAGCGGCATGAGTTCTTTCGTCTCGTCGCAGGCAAAGCCGAAAACGAGTCCCTGGTCCCCTGCTCCCGTGTCGTATTTATCGGTAATTTCTCCCATTTTTGCTTCAAGGCTCTTATCTACTCCCAGAGCAATATCGGGCGACTGCTCGTGAATTGTGCTTACAACGCCGCAGGTATCGCAGTCAAAGCCGTATTTTGCCCTGTCGTAGCCGATTTCTCTTACGGTTTCCCTCACGATGCTCTGAATATCGACGTACACAGACGTCGTAATTTCTCCGGAAACGACTACAAGACCCGTTGTCGCAAGCGTTTCGCACGCGACGCGCGCCATATTGTCTTCTTTGTATATTTCGTCGAGAATTGCGTCGCTTATCGCGTCGCACATCTTATCGGGATGTCCTTCCGTAACCGATTCGGAAGTAAAAAACATTCTTTTTTCCATTTCCATTTCATTTTTCCTGTCTTTTTCTTTTTTGCGGTACAAAAAATCCCGGACTTAAAGAGTCCGGGATTAGATTTTCTCATCTTTCACGGTTTCCCGTGCAGGAAGTAGCACCTTGCCGCATAAGCGGCGGTTGCCGGGCATCTTCGGTCCTGTTCCCTCTGCCTCTCTTGATAAGTATTATTCAGTTCGTATTGATTATATTATATTTGTATTTTTTTGTCAATATATTTTTGATTTTATTTGAAAATATGTTTTTTTGATTTTGAAACGGCTTCTTTTAACAGCAGTCCGAGAAAGTAGGCGCAGACTATCTCTCCGAGAGCGACGGTTGCGCAGAAATACAGAAGGCTTCCTTCAAAACCGTAAGCGTAAGCGAGCACCGGCGGAATTGCAACTGCGTTTGCAATTACCGGAAACAAAAGCGCGACAAACGGATACTTTCTGAATTTATATGCAAAAAACGCTCCGACAAGCGTTGCCAAACTTCCGACTATGACGTCGATCACAATGCAGCCGGTAAGTATATTTGCAATAACGCATCCCACGAACAGTCCGGGCACCGCATAGGGCGTAAAGAGAGCAAGGGCGTTCAGCATTTCGGAAATTCTGAATTGAATTACTCCGCTCGAAAGTCCCAAAAAAGCCGCGACGTAGGTTAAAACCACGTAGAGAGCCGCAATTACCGCGGCATGTGCAATTCCTTTGGCATTTACCTTATTCATTTTCATATTTTCTCCTTTAGTTTTGTTTTAGGTGAGGAAGGTCTCGAACTCACCGTTATTTTTAAGCCGTTTTCGGCTTAAAGGCAAAATGAAGCGCAAGTCCTATGACAAGCCCCGCAAGCGCAGGGCAAATCCATCCGAGTCCCAGGTCGAAAAACGGCAGGATTTTCGATGCAAATCCCACGGGAACGTCAAGACGCAAAGCCGAAACTATATTTTCGGGCAGGGTTTTCATCAAATCGAATACCGCCGCCGCAAGCGTTAGCGCCGTAACCGATACAAACACTTTTTTATCGTATCCGAAAAACTTTCCGAAAAGCGAAAGCAGAATGAGCGTTATGGCAAGCGGGTATAAAAACATCAGTACGGGAATTGCGTATGCGATAATTGCCGAAAGCCCGAAATTAGCAAATATAAACGATATTATGCAGAACAAAACCGCGTAAAACTTATATTTCGGTCCTTTCTTGAACATATCTTCAAAGGTTTCAGCGCAGCTGGTAACGAGCCCCACCGCAGTTTTCAGGCACGCAAACGTTATCATAAGCGACAGAATTACGAGCCCCGCAATTTTGAAATAGTGCATTGCGACGTTTGCAAGCACCTCTCCGCCGTTTGCGCCCATTTCGTAAACGCCTCTCGACTGCGTTCCGACTACTGTTAGGGCGACGTAAATCACCGCCATTGCAAGACAGCTGAAAATACCCGATTTTACCGTGTTTTTTGCGATACTGTCAGGTTCTTTGACGCCGAGATTTTTTATTACGTTTACGACGACTATACCGAAAGCAAGTCCGGCGAGAGCGTCCATGGTGTTATAGCCCTCGAGAAAGCCGTTGAAAAATGCGCCGCTTGTATAGTTTTCGGCGGGAACGACGTCTTTTACGTGTCCCATCGGCAAAACAAGCGCGGTTACGAGAAGTATTCCGAGAAATACGAGAAATACGGGATTTAGAAATTTACCTATCCACGTAAGTATTCCGCTCGGTCTTAATGAAAACCACAGCACGGCCGCGAAGAATATTAATGAAAATACGGCAAGCGGAATACGCGGAGACATTCCCTGCGGCAAAAGCGCTTCGATTCCAACGGTAAAGGAAGTGCTCGCGCACCTGGGTATCGCGAAAAACGGACCTATCGTAAGATACAGCAAGCACGTAAAAAACATTCCGTATTTACGGCCTACTCTGCCCGAAAGGTCAAGAAGTCCGTTGCTTTTGCTTATACCGAGAGCCGCAACGGCAAGAAGCGGGAAACCTACGCCGGTAATACAAAATCCTATTATTGCCGGCCACACGTTTCTTCCGGCCAACTGTCCGAGATAAACGGGAAAAATTATATTTCCCGCGCCGAAAAACATTCCGAAAAGCATACTCGTAACAGTAAGAGATTCTTTAAAACTCAATTTAGTTTTCATTTTCAAGCTCCTTACAAATTATTCTGTTGTTTTTTCCGTTATGGCGTCGACTTTTATTTCTGTTAAATTATAACATTTTACGAAAATTATTTCAAGTGCAAATTCTCTTTATCGTTTTGTCATTTTAGGCGGCATTTTAAAGTATTGTCCGTTTTTGAATAAAAACGCCTTCATATCTTCCCTTTTATGCGTTTGCGCAAACGCATGGATTTACATATAATGTAGCGAGGGCTGTTCCTCATTTATCCGAACGCTTTTTTCGGATATGAATTATAATGTTACGGACTTTATAAGGAGGGATGTTCCGATGAACTGTGTTTTTTTCATTGTAAGTTCAGTAACGTATGCCATGAAAGCCAAAAATGCGCTTGAAAGGCACGGAATACCCTGCAGGGTGGAAAAAATAAAGAACGTTGCCTCGCTCGGAGGATGCGGATTCGGCATAAAAGTCCCGAAAGACTATTTATCAGTTGCAAAAAACATCTTTTTTTCCGAGGGTATTAATATTGCGGAAATAACGGACTGCGGGGCAAAATACGGATGAACAAATATATTTATTTTGACAACGCCGCAACGACGGTAAACAAGCCCGACTGCGTTATAAATTCCGCCGTGTTCGCCATGCAGAAGCTTGCAAATCCCGGCAGAAGCGGACACGATTTATCATTGTACGCCGCTTCCGAAATATATGAATGCAGAAAAGAAATATGCCGGCTTTTCGGATATGACAAGCCCGAAAACGTTATTTTCACCTATAACGCGACCTACGCGCTGAATATGGCGATAAAGGGCTTTGCAAAAAACAATTCTCACATCATTATTTCAAGCTTCGAGCACAATTCGGTGATACGCCCGGTGCACGCGCTCGCATCCGACGAGAGCAAAAATATATCATACAGCGTTTTCAACGCGTCTCTCGACGACAACGGGATATTATACGATTTTTCGTCAAAAATCAGGGCAAATACCGAAATTGCGGTGGTTACCCTTGCGTCGAACGTCTGCGGAAAAATAATGCCCGTTGCGAAAATTGCCGAAATATGCAAAAAGAAAGGCATTATCCTTATATGCGACGCCGCGCAGGGCGCCGGATGCGTGCCGATAAACTTAAAATCTTTGGGAGCCGACGTATTGTGCTTTGCAGGCCACAAGAGTCTGTACGGTCCGCAAGGCGTGGGAGGCGCGGTTTTCTGCACCGAAAAGAAGCCGAAAACCTTAATTGAAGGCGGAAACGGCGCAAATTCGGCAAATCCTAACATGGACGGTCCCCTTCCCGAATCGTTGGAAGCGGGAACGTTAAACACTCCCGGAATATGCGCTCTCAAAGCGGGAATAAAATATATTTCAAAAATCGGAATTGAGGAAATTTACGAAAGAAATCTCGAACTTATAGACAGGCTTACCGAAAACCTGTCTTCTGTAAAAGGCGTAAAAATATACGGTCTTTCAGCAAAAAGAACGCCGACGCTGCTTTTCAACGTAAGAGATTTGAGTTCCGAAGCCGTAGCCGGCATCTTAAACGAAAACAACGTTTGCGTGCGTTCGGGCTTCCACTGCGCTCCCAAGGCGCACATGCAGTTAAAAACGGGCGAAAACGGTGCCGTAAGGGCTTCATTATCGTTTACGAACACCAAAAAGGAAATCGACGCTTTCAGTTATTATATAAGCAGAATTTAAGCACAAAGGTACCGTTTACGGTACCTTTTTTATTTGACTTTCGGCGCGTGAAATGATATAATTAACGTAAATAAATCAAGGAGCGTTTTTATGGAGCAGACCACGCTGGAAGTCGACCGCCTTTGCGCCAGTTTTTTTACCCCGGAAGGCGAGGTCCGGGCAGTCAACGATGTTTCCCTCCGGGTGCCGGAAGGAAGCATCGTGGGCATCGTCGGTGAATCCGGCAGCGGCAAAAGCATGACCGCCAGGGCCATCATGGGGCTGATCAAAAAAC
>JAGADB010000153.1 GCA_017613815.1 Clostridia bacterium
CGATTTTTTCAACAGTAAAAAAACGGTAAAAAAGGCATTTTTTCCACATTTCCACAGTTTCAACACCGCCTACTACTACTACTTACTTTTATGTTAAATAATATTTTTTATAAAAAAACGGAGGTACGAAAAATGATTTTCAGAGTAAACAAGCAGGAGTTTGAAAAAGCCATAACCCCGGTAAGCATCATTGCGCAGAGCAAAAGTGCCGAATCGGCTCTGAACGGCGTGTACATAGAGGCGTCGGGAGAAGAGGTCGTGCTCTATTGCTACGACATCGAAAAGGGTATAAAGACGACGGTGAGTGCAAACGTCGAGAGCGAAGGAAAGGTAGTTGCGGATTCGCAGATAGTACCCATTATCCACAGCATGCCCGACGGAGAGATAACCTTTTCTGTATCCGACAACAATATAATCACCCTCTCGTCGGGAGAAGCGCTTTTCCAGATACTCGGCAGAAGCGCCGAAGGTTATCCCGCAATTCCCGAAATAAAGGGACATACCGCGTTTTCGATTACCAAAAAACAGATGAAAAACCTCATTAACAAGACCATTTTCTCGGTATGTAAGGACGACACGAATCCGCTCCTCAAGGGCTCGCTTTTCGAAATAAAGGACAATTACCTCACGGTAAGCTCCATTGACGGCTTCCGCTTTGCCGTAAGAAAGGAAAAGAGCGCGGTCGACAACCCCGACCTCGACGTCTCCTTCATCATTCCCGGAAAAGCGCAGCTCAACCTTCTTCGCATTATGGAGGACAACGACGGCGAAATCAGTCTGGAGCTCGGAAACAAGCACATAATCATAATGACGGATAATCTCTATTTCGTGATACGCCTTATCGAAGGCGAGTTCCCGAAATATGAAAAATATATTCCCGAATACACCGCGACGGCGGTAGTTGACAGGGACGAACTCATACAGAGCCTCGAAAGAGTGTCGCTCGTCAACGAAAAGATGCACAGCAGCGCAAAACTCAACTTCTTGAACGGCTTTTTGAAGATTTCCTGCGAAACCGAAAGCGGTAAAATTATCGACTCGATAGCAATTACCTTTACCGGCGACGTGAGGGAGGTCCTCTTCAACCAGTCCTTCCTAATTGAAGCGCTGAGATGCTGCGAAAACGAAAAGGTTCTTCTCAGGCTTGCCGAAAACGGCAAAGGAATGGTAATAAAGGCGAGAGACGAGGACGAAGTCGAGGATTCCTACTATCTCTACCTCGTAATGCCGATAAGAAGCAGATAAAAATAATTTCGGAAAGAGAATATAAATGGCGGAAAGAAAAACAAGGAAAAAATCCTCAAATACGGAAGAATTTGATATAAAAAACGCCGTCATAACCGACGAGGGCATAGTAGAGACGTTAAAAAAGAACTATATGCCCTACGCCATGAGCGTTATCATATCAAGGGCGATTCCCGAAATAGACGGCTTCAAGCCCGCTCACAGAAAGCTCCTTTATACCATGTACAATATGGGGCTTTTAAAGGGCGAGAGGACCAAATCGTCGAATATCGTGGGCGCAACCATGAAACTAAACCCCCACGGCGACGCTGCTATCTACGACACCATGGTGAGACTGACAAAGGGCAACGAGGCGCTGCTTCACCCGTTCGTCGACTCAAAGGGCTCGTTCGGAAAACAGTATTCCGATATGGTATGCGCCGCGCCGAGATATACAGAAGCAAGGCTCGACGAGTTCTGCTCCGTTATATTTTCGGGAATAGACAAGGACGCCGTCGATTTTGTCGACAACTACGACGGAACGGTAAAGGAGCCGGTACTGCTGCCGACGGCTTTTCCCAACATTCTCGTATCTCCGAATACGGGAATCGCGGTCGGAATGGCATCGAATATATGCTCCTTCAACCTCGGCGAAGTGTGCGACGCCGTATGCGAATATATTAAGAACGAAAACGTCGATTTTCTCGATATAATTAAGGCGCCCGACTTCTCCACCGGCGCTTATCTGCTCTACTCGAGAGAACAGATGAGCGAGATATATAAGACCGGCAAGGGCTCTTTCAGAATGCGGGCGAAATACGAATACAACAAGAAGGACAACTGCATCGAGATAACCGAAATTCCCTATACGGCAAAGGTCGAGGCGATAATCGACAAAATAGCGGCTCTCGTAAAGGAAAAGAAGATAACGGAAATCTCCGACGTAAGAGACGAGACGGGGCTTTCGGGACTCAAAATAGCGATAGACTTAAAGCGCGGCGCGGACTGCGAAAAGCTTATGAATAAGCTCTACCGCTTAACGCCGCTTGAGGACAGTTTTTCCTGCAACTTCAACGTGTTAATTGAAGGCACGCCGAAAATAATGGGCGTCGGCGAAATCATAGACGAGTGGCTCGCATGGCGCACCGAATGCGTAAAAAGGGAGCTTTATTTCGAGCTCGGAAAGATGAAGGAAAAGCTTCACCTGCTTTACGGACTTGAAAAGCTGCTTTTGGATATAGATAAGGCGATAAGGATAATAAGAAAGACGGAAAACGAAAAGGACGTCATTCCCAACCTCATGAGCGGCTTTGAGGTCGACGAAACGCAGGCGGAATATATCGCCGAAATCAAGCTCCGAAACCTGAATAAAGAATATATCATAAAGAGAATAAGCGAAAAAGAGGAACTTGAAAAGAAAATCGCCGAAACCGACGAAATATTGAACAGCGAAAGAAAAGTAAAGAATTTAATTTCAAAACAGCTTGCGGAAATAAAGAAAAAATACGCGCGCGACAGAAAAACGCAGATAGTTTACGACTTCGAGGAAACCCCGGAGCCGGTAAGAGAGCCCGAAAAGTACCCGATAACCGTGCTTCTCACAAACGAGGGCTATTTCAAGAAACTGCTGCCCGCAAAGGGAGAAAAGACCGCGCGCGACGACCAGACGTTAAAGGCGGGCGACCAAATAAAGTGCGTGCTCGACGCGTCGAACGAATACGATCTTCTCTTCTTCACCGACGAAGGAAACGTATATAAGGCGAAGGCCGACGACTTCGACACGGTAAAACCGTCGTCGCTCGGCGACTACCTGCCGGTAAAGCTCGGCTTTTCGGAAAACGAAAAAGTCGTGCGCGTGCTTGCGACAAACGACTATAAGGGCGACGTCGCGATATTCTTTGAAAACGGCAAGGAGGTAAGCATTCCGCTTTCGGTTTACGAGACAAAGACAAACAGAAAGAAGCTCACCAACGGCTTTTATACCGGCGCAAAGCCGGCGGGAATATTCTTCGTTCCCGAAACGCATACGCGCGGATTTTATACAGAATACCTGCTCAAATCCTCGGCGGGAAAATATATCATAATGAACTCGTCCCAGCTCACCAAAAAGGTAACGAGGACCTCTTCGGGAGCTACCGTCTTCACCCTCAAAAAAGGGCATAAGGTCGAGAGCGTAAAGGAATTTTACGACGACGGCTCTGAGGAGATGAAGGCGTACTCCAAATTCAGAAAGGGCAAACTGCCGAGCGCCGGCACGGGAGTCGGCAAAGACGACCAGGAGAGTCTGTTCTGAAATGACAAACGATTTTGAAAAATCACTTTATAAGGACAAAAACATAAAAAGCGACGAGGTCTGCGGAGTCGACGAGGCGGGCAGAGGCCCGCTTGCGGGCAGGGTTTACGCTTCTGCCGTGATACTTCCCGAAAACGCCTGCGAAATAGAGGAACTGAAAGGTCTCGACGACTCGAAAAAGCTCAGCGAAAAAAAGCGGGAAAAGCTCGCGGAGAGCATAAAAAAATATGCGCTTTCATACTGCGTCGCATACGCGGAAAAAGACGAAATCGAGGAAATAAATATCTTGAACGCCGCGCTTCTCGCGATGAACAGGGCAATATCGGGACTTGACAAAAAGGCGCGCTTTGCGATAATAGACGGAAACGCGAACAAAAATATAATAATTCCGTCGGTTACCGTCGTCGGCGGCGACGCAAAATGCCCGTCGGTCGCGGCGGCGTCAATACTTGCAAAGACCGAGAGGGACAGATACTGCGTAGAATATCTCGATAAGAAGTACCCCGAATACAATTTTGCAAAGCACAAGGGCTACGGCACAAGGGAGCACTACGCGGCGGTGGAAAAGTACGGACTGTGTAAGGAGCACAGGGAGAGCTTTTTCAAAAAATATTTCGGGAGCAGAGAAAAAAAGGAAAATGATTCGCATAGGTAAAAGCAGCAGAGAAAAGGGCGACGGCGGAGAAAACCTTGTCGAAAAATACTTAAAAAGCAGAGGCTACCGCGTGATCTGCCGCAACTACGTCGGAAAACACGGGGAAATAGACATAATCTCCGAAAAGGACTCAAAAATAATCTTTACCGAGGTAAAACTGCGCAAAGAGGGAGAAACGCAAGCAAAGGCGGTAAATTCCGAAAAGCGGAGCAGAATAAGGGCGGCGGCGGACGAATTTCTGGCGGAATACGCACAGACCGGCTACGTTTCGGAGCTTAATATCCGCTTCGACGTTGCGAGCGTCAGCCCGTTCGACGAAAAATGTAAGATAAAATACATAGAAAACGCATTTTGATACAGAGAAAGAATGATTTTTATGAATTATTTTGATTTGCACTGCGACACTGCGTACGAAATGTACCGAAAAAAAGAGGGGCTTGCGAAAAACAGCCTCGCGCTCGATTTGGAAAGCCTTGACGGATACGAAAAAAAGGCGCAGGTGTTCGCGATATGGTCGGATAACAGTAAAGAGGAATCGCAGGTTTACGGCGACTTTTTCGAGATTTTCAACTACCTGCAGAACGAAATAGCGGAAAACTCCGATAAAGCGGTGCTCTGCACCGACGCAAAAACGCTCTCTGAGGAAGACGGAAGACTCAAAATCATTCCCGCCGTCGAGGGAGCAAGACTTATCGAAAAGGACCTGTCCCGGCTTGCAATTTTAAGGGAATACGGCGTGCGCATACTTACCCTCGCCTGGGGCGGCGAAAACGCCGTCTGCGGCGCGTACGACGCAGAGAGCGGACTTACCGACTTCGGCTACGAGGTCGTAAAAGAATGCGAAAAGCAGGGAATCATCATCGACGTGTCGCATATGTCGGAAAAGAGCTTCTGGGACTTTGCAAACGTGGCTGAAAAGCCGTTTTTAGCGTCCCATTCAAATTCCTTTACCGTCTGCGCGCACCCGAGGAACCTTGCCGACACGCAGTTAAGGACGGTAATTTCAAAAGGCGGCGTAGTCGGCGTGGACTTTTCCGGAAACCACCTCGCAAAAGTCTTTTCCGAAAAGAAAAAGGCCGAATACAGCAAGGAATTCGTGTACGACACGGTTGTAAAGCACATCGTTCACTTCATAGAAAAGGGCAGCGACAAAAATATCTGCATCGGCTCGGATTTTGACGGCGTGCCGAAGTTAAAGGGGCTCGAAAAGGCGTCGAAGGTAGCTCTTCTTGCGGAATACCTCGAAAACAACGGCGCAAAGCCGGAGCTTATAGAAAACCTTTTCTACAATAACGCATATAACTTCTTTATGAAAAATCTTTAATAACAAGGACGGAAAATATAAAAATGAACTATTACAGCACGAGAGCGAAGACAAAGGAAAACGGAAAAACGGCGGCGCAGGTCATAATCAAGGGACTTTCCGACGACGGCGGACTGTATATGCCCGAAATAATACCGAGAATAGACGAAAATTTTATAAAAACCCTCTGCCCGCTTAAATATTACGAGAGGGCGGCAAAGGTGCTGTCGCTCTTTCTGACCGACTATACCGAAGAAGAACTCCTTTCGTGCGCCGACAAGGCGTATAACTACACCTTCGACGGAAACACAACAAAGATTTCCCCGCTTTACGACGGAGTAAGAATGCTCGAACTGTGGCACGGACCGACCTGCGCGTTCAAGGACATGGCGCTTCAGATTATGCCGAAGCTGCTTTCAAAGGCGCTCGAAAAGACGAACGAACAAAAGACGGCGCTCATACTCGTCGCAACGTCGGGAGACACCGGAAAAGCCGCGCTTGAGGGCTATAAAGACGTAAAAGGCGTTAAAATCGCGGTATTTTATCCGCAAAACGGCGTAAGCAGAATGCAGAAGCTCCAGATGGCAACCCAGGAAGGAAACAACGTGTCCGTTTTCGCAATAAAAGGCAACTTCGACGACGCGCAGTCGGGAGTAAAGGCGATTTTCTTGTCGGAAAGCGTAAAAAAGGCGCTTGAAGAGAAAAACACGTTTCTGTCAAGCGCAAACTCGATTAACTGGGGACGGCTCGCGCCGCAGATAGCGTACTATATTTCGGCGTACTGCGACCTTGTGAACGAAAAAGACATAACAAACGGCGAAAAGGTGAACATAACCGTCCCGACGGGCAATTTCGGAAACATTTTCGCTTCTTATATCGCAAAACTCATGGGGCTTCCCGTAAATAAACTGATATGCGCCTCGAACAGCAACAATATCTTGACCGACTTTCTCTCGACCGGCGTTTACGACAGAAACCGCAGGTTTTATACCACAATGTCGCCGTCGATGGACATACTCATCTCGTCAAACCTCGAAAGACTGCTCTACCTCGTTTCGGGTGCGGAAAAAACCGCGTTTTATATGAAGGAGCTTTCGGAAAAAGGCAGATACGAAATTGACAAAAGCACGCTCGATAAGATTAAAGACACGTTCTGCGCGTATTTTGCGACGGAAGACGAGTGCAGAAAGACGATAAAAGAAACCTTTGAAAAGCAGAACTACCTCTGCGACACGCATACGGCGGTAGCGATGAGCGCTGCGGAAAAATTTAAAAACGAGCACGGATGCGCGAAAAAAAACATAGTCGTTTCCACCGCAAGTCCGTATAAATTCGCGCCGGACGTTGCAAAGTCGCTCGGAATTGAATTAAAAGGCGAAAAAACCGACGAAGAAATCATAAAAACGCTGTCGGAATACACGAAAACGGCGGTTCCGAAGCCGATTTCCGAACTTTTCGGAAAGAAAATACGGTTTGATGCCGTGCTCGAAAAAACGCAAATGCAAAAAGCCGTGCTTGACCTTTAATTTTAGAAAAATCTCCCGAAAGGACAGAGATTATGCCCCAAACGAACGGAAAATACCAAAATGAGAAACTGAAAATCTATAAGGAATTTTTACGCGGAAAAACCGCGTCGGTAATAGGCGTCGGAATAAGCAACGTGCCGCTTCTTCGCTTCCTTGCCGAAAACGGAGTAAAGGTTTACGCGAGAGACCGCAAGGAAAAGGAGAAACTTGCCGAAAACAAGAATCTCGACATTGAAAAACTGCAAAAAGACGGCGTGGAATTCATAACCGGCGAAAACTACCTCGAAAATATAAAAGAGGAAATCGTTTTCAAAAGCCCCGGCGTGCGCTTCGACAAGCCCGAAATATTGAGAGCGCACGAAAACGGCTCTCTCATAACGTCGGAAATGGAGGCGTTTCTGTCGCTCTGCCCCTCGAAAATAATAGTTATTACCGGAAGCAACGGCAAAACGACGACGACGACGCTGACCGCCGAAATCCTCAAAAGAGAAGGCAAAAAAGTATGGCTCGGCGGCAATATCGGAAACCCTCTTTTGAGCTTTATAGACGAAATTTCGCCTTCCGACTTTACCGTGCTCGAGCTTTCGAGCTTCCAGCTCCATACAGTAAACCGCTTTGAAAACAAGGGGCTTCCGTTTGCGCATCTTACCTTCCCCGACGTCGGAGTGATAACGAATATTTCCCCAAACCACCTCGACTGGCACACCGATATGGACGAGTACGCTTTCTCTAAACGCGCGGTGTTTGCGCATATGGATAAAACGCGCGGAAAACTCGTGATAAACAGACAGAGCGACGGGTACGTAAAAAGGTTTGCAAAAGAGGCAAAAGACGAAAAAATAAAAGTTTCGACCTTCTCGGCGTACGACGGAAAAAAAGAAAAAGGCGCGTCGTATGAAGACGGTATTATTTATATCGACGGCGAAAAATATTTGTCGGCAAAGGACATCGTCATTCCCGGACTTCACAATATCGAAAACTATATGGCGGCGATTCTCGCAACGCGCGATTTTGCAAAAAAAGAGTCGGCGGAAAGCACAGCGTGTACCTTTGCGGGCGTGCCGCACAGACTTCAGCTTATTTGCGAAAAAGACGGCGTTAAATTCTACAACAGCTCGATAGACTCCTCTCCCTCGAGGACCTGCGCCGCGCTGTCGTGCTTCTCGGGCGATTATAACGGAAAGATTAACATAATTCTCGGCGGCTACGACAAGCACATCCCGTTTGACGAGCTCGCAAAGCCGCTCTGCGAAAAGAACTGCAAGCTCTATATCACGGGGCATACGGCGCAAAAGATATATAAGGCGGTAACCGAAAGCGAATATTTTAAAGCAAATCCCGTAAAGATTTATATGTGCAAAAACTTCGACGAGGCGGTTATTTCGGCGAAAAACAACGCGAAAAGCGGAGAAATCGTGCTTCTTTCGCCCGCCTGCGCGTCGTTCGACGAGTTTGCGAATTTTGAAAAGCGCGGAGAAAGGTTCGCCTTTCTCGTAAACGCATAAAAAGCAGGTGAAAAAATGGGCGCAAAAGTGCAGAGAAACACAAAACACAGTAAAACCGTGCTGGAATGCTTAAAGGAAAACGCGTCAAGGCACTTGACGGCAAAAGAGGTCGCAGTGTTGCTTTCAAAGGACGGAAAAGACGTCTCCAACGCCACGATTTACAGACAGCTCGAAAAACTCACCCAAAGCGGCGAAGTAAGAAAGTACATCACCTCTCCCGGCGAGAGCGCCTGCTTTCAGTACGCCGGAATTGACGGAAAAAGCGAGTGCGAGCGGCACTTTCATCTAAAATGCACCGTCTGCGAAAAGCTTTTTCACGTGAGCTGCGAATACCTTGAAAAGTTAGAGGAGCACGTAAAAGAGCACCACGGATTTAAAATCGACAACACGCGCACCGTGCTTTACGGAATATGCGGCGAATGCGCTGAAAAAATGAAAAAATAAGCAAAAATCGGGGAAAGAAATGAACGAGGAAAAGAAACAAATATTAAAAAAACTGCTGGCAATACTGTCGGTCATAACCTATATCACGGTGCTTTTGCTCATAACCTTCTATTTCGCCGTCAATTTCAAGGAAATAAACTCCGCCGAAAGCTTCAGGGACTACGTTTTGTCGTTCGGCGCAAAGGGAATTTTGGTCGGTCTGGGACTGCAGATTTTGCAGATTTTCGTTGCGCTCATACCCGGCGAGATAATCGAAGTGGGCATGGGATACGCGTTCGGCGCGATAACCGGCACGCTTATATGCTATATCGGAGTCGCGGTTGCGAGCACGTTTATCTTTCTTCTGATTAAGAAATACGGAAAAAAGGCGCTCGACCTCTTTGATGCGAAAGACAAGATGGACAACTTAAAATTCGTGCAGAAATACGTAAACGACCACGAAAAACTGCGTATGATAACCTTTATTCTCTTTTTCATACCGGGAACGCCGAAGGACCTTTTCACCTATTTCTTTGCGCTGACGCCCCTTACTCTCGGCGAGTTCCTTGCCATCTCACTTATTGCGAGAATCCCGTCAATCGTGTCGTCGACCGTCGGCGGAATGTTAATCCACAACGAACACTACCTTGCGGCGACGGTGCTTTTCGTCATAACCGCGGTGCTGAGCGCCATAGGCTGGCTCGGCTACGAAAAATACAGTAAAAAGAAAAACGCCGACAAAGAGGAAAACAGGGAAACGGAAAAAGATACCGAAAAAGAGGAAAATTAATACAAAAAACACCGAAACAAACGGAAAGGAGGACCGCAAATGAAGAAAATTTCAACAAAAATAAAGGCGCTCGTGCTTTGCGCGCTCATTTTCGCGGCCGCCTTTTCGCAAACGGCTTTCGGCGTGCAGTACAACGACGCGAAATACGCAAATTACGTTAATATGAACGGCGAAAACGACACGGGTCGCGGATATACCGTTCCCAACCTCTACCGCCAGGACGCGTCGTATAAAAACGTAAAGAGCTTTCCGCTCGTGGTAATGAGCTCGGTGGAATACGTGCCGCTTGAAATTTTCGCGATGTATTCCTATATAGAGGTCGTTTACAGCAAGCTCTCCTTCGGTTTTTATATAAACAACACCAACACAAACAAATATATCGCCTTTAACTTGGAGGACGGCACGACGACTACCTCCGCCGACCAGGCTGTCGACGCGTCGGTGCAGCTTTGCTACCGCACCTATTACGTGCCGGCAAAAACCGTCTGCGACGCGGTTGGGCTTAATTTCGAGAGCTACGACAACGCGTCGGACGGCATACACGCGGCGAGAATTTCGGACGGAAGCGCAAAATACACGCTTGCCGAGCTCGTCGATATGTACAGCCCCAAAAAGAACGACACCTCGTCCCAGGGCGGACAGACCGGGGAAACCGATACGACGGAAAGCACGCAGCACGAATCGGGACAGAGCGGACAGAGTGCCGCGCCGCCCGACGACACGTACAAAAACGTGCTTTCGAGAAACATTTATATTTCGTTTGACAACTGCCCCGACGGTTTTACCGAAAACATCCTCGATATTTTGAAATCCCATAACTGCGGCGCTACGTTCTTTATGACGGCGGACAAAATTCTTTCGAGTCCCGAAACGGTAAGGAGAATTCTCGTCGAGGGGCACAATATGGGAATTTACTGCCAGACAGACGGCGCGTCGGGCGAGGAATATTCCCCGAAAGACGAAACCGAAAGAATTCTTTCGGAAATAAAAGAAGCAAACGCGGCGTTGAAGCTCGTAACAAAGAAAAAGGCAAGATACGTGAGAATAAGGGGCGCGCACGAAAAGGAATTAAAGGAAAACGGCATAGAAAAAGCCCTCAAAGACGAGGGGCTCGTGATTTACGGATATACTTTCGACACGAGAGTTTACGGCAGGGCGCAGGGGGTTTACGAAGCGCTGGTGCGCGAGATTGCGGAGAAAAATACAAGCCGCGCGGCGACGCATTTTATTGACTTCTCGTCGGGCTCGTTCAATCCGGGAGCCCTTTCGAGATTTCTGGAATTCTGCGGAAAATACACTCAGTTCAGGACTGTAAAATCAGACGAATACACGGTTTTGCCGACCGTGTGATAAAGAAAGGAA
>JAGADB010000154.1 GCA_017613815.1 Clostridia bacterium
AATAAGCATACAAAATGCCGTCATTTTCCGATAACAGCACCAGTTTTGTGGTTGTGGAGCCGCAATCGATACCGAGATATGCCTTGCCGGTATAAGTATTGATATCTTCTTCGGCGACCGAGGCTTTGGCGTGACGCTCACAAAACGCCTCATATTCTTCCTCGTTTGCGAAAAGCGGGTCCAGCCTACCCCTGTCGGAAGCAACGGTACTTGCCATTTTGACTGCGTCGATCAGATCGGATAACCGATAAACTTCATTGAGATTACCGGCATAATACGAAGCGCCAAGTGCCATCGCGTAGCGTGCATATTCGGGAAAAACCGCATCCTCGTCAGAGAGTTTCAAAGTTTCTTTGAAACGAATCCGCAATCCCTTGCAGTAGTAAAGAGGACCGCCCAGAAAGAGAACTTTTCCGGAGATCTTTTTGCCCTGCGCCAAACCGGCAACGGTCTGATTGACGACCGCCTGATAAATGCTTGCCGCAACGTCTTCCTTTCTCGCACCCTGATTTAAAAGCGGCTGAATGTCGGTTTTCGCGAAAACGCCGCAGCGCGAGGCGATGGGGTAAATCCTCTCCGCCTTTAAAGAAAGCTCGTCGAGCTCGTCGGGGGTAACGTCGAGAAGCGACGCCATCTGGTCGATAAACGCGCCGGTGCCGCCTGCGCACGAGCCGTTCATGCGCTCGTCGAGGCCGCCCGAGAAGAAAATGATTTTCGCGTCTTCTCCGCCGAGTTCGATTACGACGTCGGTGTCGGGCTCGAATTTCTTTACCGTCTCCGCGGTCGCGAAAACCTCCTGCACGAACGGAATTCCCGTTTCGTTTGCAATTCCGAGTCCCGCCGAGCCGCTGAGAGCGCACTTTATTTTATTGCCTTCAATAACCGGATATATGTTTTTGACAAGCTCCGTTATCTTTTCGCGCACCTTGGAAAAATGCCTTTCGTAGCGCTCGTAAATAACATTATTTCCGTCTTCGACGAGGATTTTCGCGGTGGTCGAGCCGACGTCAATGCCTATATTCAAAAACTTTCCGGGTTTATTTTCGGACAAATATATCACTTCTTTTCCATAGTACATACTTTATCAATATAATTATACCTTAAAAATGATTTTTTTTCAACAGTTATCGTCAATAAAATGTGAAAGATAAAATGTCCAAAATCGGAAGTATTGCAATAATTTTTAAGATATGGTATAATAACAATACTTTACTTTACAAAAAATTAAAAGGGAGGGAATGCCGTGAAAACCGGTACGCAAAACGATAAAATTAAATACCTGCTCGGCGGAATCGGAACGGGCTGCGCCGTTGCCGATAAAGACGGCGTAACCTCTTTCGAGGGCTTTGTAAGAAATAAAGACAGCAGACTTTTCGGAAAAATAACGGGTAACCTTGAATTTGCGGCATACGTTTCGGACGAAAACAAAAACGAGGAAAGCTTTCTGCTTTCGGGAAAGCAAGAAGACGGAGCGGAGCACGCAAAGGATTTTGAACTTTGTCCCGAATTTCCGTTCGTAAAAGCCGAATGCAGAGCGCAAAAGAGCAACGCGATAATTAAAATTTCCGCTTTCAACCCGACCTCTCTTCACAATTCCGTCGATTCGGGAATACCCGCCGTTTTCTACGATTTTGAAATAGAAAACCCCACCGATAATAATATGTTCGTGTCGGTATGCGCGGTACTTTCAAGCGAATTTGAAAAGGGAAAAGCGTTTTTCGGCTTTGACGCCGAAACGGGAAGCGCGTATATCGAGCTTTCCGAGCAGTCGGACAGTTTTACTCCTACCGAAAAGGGACATATAGGCATTTCCAGCACCGCGTCGGACTTCTCTTTTTCCGGAGCCGATAATAAGGACGCAAAGACCGCGTCGGACAAGCTTCTTGCGGGCAAAGGATATTTGAACAACAGATTTGAAAACCTCGGAATAAAAGATAATACCGCGTTTTTGTGCGCAAGCAAGAAATTGAGCGCTCATTCAAAGGAGAGCGTGAGATTTTTGCTTGCATGGAATTTCCCGTATTTTGCGGGCACAAACTTAAAATACGCCGAGAAAAATTATTATACCCACTATTTCCCGACGCTTATAGACTGTATAAGATACTGCGTCTCGAACTATACAAGACTGTATAACGACAGTTTAGTTTTCAGAAATTCATATATGGGAACGTGTATGGCGCCCGAAATGAAGGATATTTTGTCCGTCTCCCTCTTTTCGCTCAAAAGCACGGACGTGTCGCGCGACAGCAACGGAGTAATATATAATTTCTGCAAAAGCGGCTATAAAAATCAGGCGATGCTCGCCGACAATATATTCTTTTTCCCGGGACTGTACGATTCCGAGCCGGTCGAGCGCATAAAGGAACTCATATCCCCGAAAAAGCAGTCGGAAAACAGCACCGATTCCCCCAAAGCGCCGTCGCTTTACGATACCGACTGCAGCGAAGAGGAGATATATACGCGGCTTTTAAGCGTCGTCGACCTCTTTTCGTCGTATAAATACAGGTCCGACCTGCGGTTTTTCTCGCAGAATTGGGTTGATATATCGTATATGACCGATATTCTCTATAAGCGCATAAACGAAATCGCGCCCGAAACAAAGAAGATTTACCTCATGTCCCTAATGCTCTGCTGCATAAGCATAATGATAGAGACGGCGGACATTCTGAAAGATAAAAAGAGAAGAAACGGCTATCTCGATAAATATAACGTCTTCAAAAAGACGTTTGATAAGTTTATCGACGAAAATTCCGGCGAATTTCCGTCGGAAATACTGTCCGTCTATATGATGACGTCGAGTATAGCGGGCTTTGAACTGTTTTCAAGGGAAATTCTCGAAAAAGCGGCGGAAAACCTCGATGCCGAAAGCAAAAATAACGATTTTCTCACGAGCGCCGCACTTGAAAAATTAAAATATACCGAAAAATCGGTAAAAGTCGCACAGAACGTGCTGAAAAACGCAAAAAGCACGGAGGACCTGTGCGCCTCCGCCGCGATTCTCGCCGCATACTCCGGATTTGAATACGATAAGAATACCTTTGTTTTAAGCGTTTGTCCTAACGAAAAATACTTCCTCGACGAAAGCGTTTACCGCGGATTTGTAAGCTTCGACGAGGCGTACGGCTATATAGAGCAGGGAATAGACTACGTCGATATAATCATCGAGACGGGAAGCGTAAAGATAAGAAAGGTGAAATGCTCACACAGACCCTATAAGGTGCTTTACGCCGGCAGACTCTGGCCGTGCTCGATAGAAGGCAATACCGTAACGCTCGACAGCAACCTGTCGGTAAATAAAACAAAGAAGCTC
>JAGADB010000155.1 GCA_017613815.1 Clostridia bacterium
CCTCAGATCGTTACTGTTGAGAAATAATCGCAATTATATCCAAGCAACAGATGGTTGGGCGCAGCAAAAACTGCGTCCAACCAAAATTGCGTATTTTGGGAATAATAAGGGATAAACTTTGATTGGAGAATTCGTAATATGATCACACTGATAGACGGGCTCAGTCTGGGCAGCATTTACGCCCTCATAGCGTTGGGCTATACGATGGTATACGGTATAGCGAAGATGCTGAATTTTGCACACGGTGATATTATAATGGTAGGCGCGTATGCGATATACGTGTCTATGTCGTTTTCCAATCCGGTCATAGCCCTTTTCAGCTCGATAATAGTATGTACAACCCTCGGCGTGCTCGTCGAAAAGTTCGCGTATAAGCCGCTCAGAGGCGCGTCTCCTCTTGCGGTGCTCATTACGGCGATAGGCGTAAGTTATTTTTTGCAGAGCATCGCACAGATAGTGTTCGGCTCACAGCCGAAACCCGTAAACGGCTGGAAGCTTCCGAAGATTGAGTTTTTAAATCAGTTCGGAATAACGACGGCGGCAGTCGTAACGCTTATTGCGGGAATAATGATAATGGTTGCCCTCACGCTTTTCATCAACTTTACGAGAACGGGAAGCGCCATGCTTGCCGTAAGCGAAGATAAGGGCGCCGCAAAACTGATGGGAATAAACGTAAATAAAATCATAACCGTAACCTTCGCCATAGGCTCCGCACTTGCGTCTTTTGCAAGTATGTTCTATCTTCTCCAGATACCCAACGCGGAACCCACGCTCGGCGCAATGCCCGGTATAAAGGCGTTTACCGCGGCGGTAATAGGCGGTATCGGCTCCATACCCGGAGCGATGCTCGGCGGAATGGTGCTCGGCGTAATAGAAAAAATCTGTCTCAGCATAGAAGTAATATCCCCGTACACCACGGCGATAGAGTTCTCGCTTCTCATACTGATACTTCTTGTAAAGCCTACCGGATTCTTGGGCAGAACGACGAAAGAGAAGGTATAAGCGATGAGAAAACTTTCGAATAATACAAAATACGATTTCAAATTCAAATATCTCGTAAATTACTGCATCGTGCTCGCTCTTTTGGTGCTGGGACTCGTGCTTATGTTCACGGGCGGCCTTAAAATGTCGTTTGCAAGACTTTTGACACAGATAGGATTTTCCATTATCCTTGCGGTGTCGCTCAACCTCGTCGTCGGATTTTTGGGCGAACTGAGCCTGGGACACGCGGGATTTATGTGTATCGGCGCGTATATCGGCGGATTTTCCGCAAATCTGCTGTCGAACTATATCGGCTCCAAATTTTTGGTGCTTGTTCTCACGATGATAATAGGCGGCGTGCTCGCGTCTGTTTTCGGATTTATCATCGGACTTCCGTCTTTAAGGCTTAAAGGCGACTACCTTGCGATAGTAACGCTTGCGTTCGGCGAAATAGTGAGAAATATATTCAAAAACCAGAAGGCGTTCGGCGGCGCGATGGGACTTTCGACGGGTAGGATACAGTACGACTCGAGAAACAATATGACGCTCTTTATAATCACGTTTGCTATCGCGCTGATTATGCTTTTCGTACTGCAAAACCTCGTGAGAAGCAAACATGGACGCGCAATTACGGCAATAAGAGATAACGAAATCGCCGCAAAAGCCATGGGAATCAACGTAACCTTCTATAAACTGCTTGCGTTTATAGTCGCGTCGTTTTTCGCCGGAGTTGCGGGGGTAATTTACGCCCATTATACGACGCCGGTTTCGTATACGTTCTTCTCGTATAACTATTCGATAGAAATACTCGTTATGGTGGTGCTCGGCGGCATGGGCAACATCACGGGCTCGATAATCGCGGCAACGCTCATATCCTGCGTGAACTTCTTCTTGCAGAGCAGACTTTCGGGCGACCTTGCGGCGCTCAGATATCTGATTTACGCGCTCGTGCTCATATTCATCATAATTTTCAGCAACGCGCCGGCTCTAAGACCGTTCAAGGAAAAATACGGCATATCCGCGCTGTCAGAAAAGATAAAGAAGCTGTTAAAAAAGAGCAAACCGTTTAACCCCGCCGTCATCAAGGAAGACGAGGGCTCGTGGGACAGAATACCCACTAAAATAGATATGGACGCGCTTCTTTCAACCGATATAAACCCCGATACTCCCGACGAGCAGGAAGGCGCCGATAAGAAAAGCGACTGAAAATCAGGTTTATACGGATAGGTTTTGAAAGGAAACAGATATATGGCAAACAACGTAATGCAAAAAGAAATGTCGGACAATAACATAATGCTTAAAACCGAGCATCTCGGCATATCTTTCGGCGGACTTAAAGCCGCGCACGACATAAATATAGAGATAAGAAAAAATCAGCTTTACGGACTTATAGGCCCCAACGGCGCAGGCAAAACGACGGTGTTCAATCTCCTTACGGGAGTTTATACGCCCCTTACGGGAAAATTTTATCTCGACGGCGAGGACCTTACGGGACAGAGACAGGAAATAATCAACCGCAAGGGGATTGCGAGAACCTTCCAGAATATACGCCTTTTCAATAATATGTCGGTAATAAGAAACGTTCTCGTGGGACTTCATAACAGCCCGGAATATAAGTGCACGCCGTTTGAAAGCATGTTCAGACTGCCGAGGCACTTCGACAGCGAGGAGAGAATGAGAGACAGGGCAAAGGAGCTTCTTTCGATATTCGGACTCGAAGAAGAGAGAAATCTGCTCGCCTGCAACCTCTCTTACGGCAACCAGAGAAAACTCGAAATCGCAAGAGCGCTTGCTACAAACCCGAAACTTCTTCTGCTCGACGAGCCGGCTGCCGGTATGAACCCGCAGGAAACCGCCGAGCTTATGAAGACGATAAAGTTCATAAAGAACGAACTGAATATGACTATTCTGCTCATAGAACACGATATGAAACTCGTCGCGGGTATATGCGAGGAGCTCACCGTGCTCAACTTCGGCGAAGTGCTCGCTCAGGGCAAGACGTCGGACGTGCTCAACAATCCCGACGTTATCACCGCCTACCTCGGCCAGGATGAAGATTAAGGAGGCGGAATAATATGGCAATGTTGAAAATAGAAAACCTTCAGGTTTATTACGGATTTATAAACGCGATAAAGGGCGTGTCGTTTGAAGTAAACGAGGGCGAGATAATCGCGCTTATAGGCGCGAACGGCGCGGGAAAGACGACCATACTCCATACCGTAACGGGACTCATTTCGCCTAAATCCGGAACAATCGAATTTGAAGGCATAAACCTCGTAAAAACGCCGGCGCATAAGATAGTGTCGCTCGGTATGTCGCACGTGCCGGAGGGAAGAAGAATTTTCCAGCAGCTGTCGGTTTACGATAACCTGCGGCTCGGCGCGTTCACGCTTAAGGACAGTAAGAAAATAGAAGAAAACTTTGAATACGTATATCACCATTTTCCGATACTCAAAGAGCGTAAAAAGCAGATAGCGGGCACCCTTTCGGGCGGCGAACAGCAGATGCTCGCGATGGGAAGGTCGCTTATGTCAAACCCGAAAATGCTGCTCATGGACGAGCCGTCAATGGGACTTTCGCCCATATTCGTAAACGAGATATTCCATATCATAGAGGACGTTTCGAGAGACGGCACGACGGTGCTTCTCGTTGAGCAGAACGCAAAAAAGGCGCTTTCCATAGCCGACAGGGCGTACGTTCTCGAAGCGGGCAGGATTTCGCTCGAAGGAAAAGCGTCTGACCTCATAAACGACGAAAACGTAAAGAAAGCGTACCTCGGAGAATAAAAACAAAAAAGCATTCCGAAAAATCGGAATGCTTTATTTTTTTGCCTTTTGTTACTCTTCAAATTCGTCGGTACCGTCTTCCGCTTCAAACGACCGCTCGAACGAGGTTACGACCATAACGAGGTCGGAATCGAAGGAATTTGCGTCGGGAGTAATAATCGCGCTCATGGTGTGGGAGAGCCTGTCCGCCGAAAGCTCCTTTACCGTGCCCACGTATATGCCCGCAGGGTAAAGGTCGCCGAGCCCCGACGTTCTTATCACGTCGCCGGGAATGTAGTCGGCGTTTTCGGATAAATCGCATATTTCACAGAGATTTTTGCGGCTTAATTCGTAATTTCCCGATAGAATTCCGGGCATTCCCGAGCGCTCGTTCTTCACGCCGATGTTTAAGTCGTAAGAAGTCAAGTATTTCGCACGCGCATACGTCGCGCCCACCTCCACGATTATGCCGAGTAAACTGTTGTCGCCGGTAACCACCGCCATATCCTTTGAAATGCCGTGTATTGAGCCCTTGTCTATCGTGAAGTCGGAGGTGTAATTCGATACCGAACGCGAGATAATCTTTGCATTTTCGTATTTTATGTCGGCGCGCTCCTTTTTGATTTCAAGGAACTTGTAAAGCATCTCGTTTTCTTCCTTCGCCGGCTCGATTTCGGAAAGCCTGCGCTTTAAAGACGAGATTTCCGCTTTAAGATTTTTGTTTTCCGCGATTAACTCGTCGACGTTCTTGAAATACGCAGACTTGCTCTCAAAAAAGTTGTGCGTGTTCACCGCAAGACTTCTCACGGGCGAGAGAATAAGCCCCAGAGCGCTTGCCGCAAAAGAGGAGACGCCGGTATTGTACGCCGTCGTCGTAAGGACGCACAAAAGCACCGACGCTATAAGCGCCGTTATGAAAAATCTGTTCTTTTTGCCCGAATAAGATACTTTCATAATGCTTTCCTTTCGTAAACCCGTTTTTTCGTTTTGCAAAAAGCGGTTTACAATTCCCCTTTAATATATTATAATAATAAATACGGATAATTGCAACACATTTTTGAAAAGTGAAAGGAAGTTTTGAGTTGAAAAAACCGCTCGTGCTTTCCCCCGCGGGTTCGTTTGACTCGCTCGTAGCCGCGATAGACGCGGGAGCCGACGAGATATATTTCGGACTTTCTTCGCATAACGCGAGAATAAACGCACAGAATTTCACCAAAAGCGAAGCGAAGGAAGCGATAAAACTCTGCCGCCTTTACGGAGTAAAGACGGATATAACGCTCAACACGCTCATAACCGACCGCGAGATGAAGGAAGCGTGCGATATCGCCTATTTTGCCGCCTGCGAGGGCGCGGACGCGTTTATTTTGCAGGACATCGGCCTTGCAAAAACGCTTAAAAAAGCAATTCCGGGAATAGTCCTTCACGCAAGCACCCAATGCACGTGCCACAGCAAAACGGGCGCCGAAATGCTCGCCGAAGCCGGCTTTGACAGAGTGGTTCTCGCAAGGGAACTCGATAAGGAAAGGATAAAAAATATCGTTAAAACCGGAATAGAAACGGAAATTTTCGTTCACGGCGCACTCTGCGTGTGCCATTAGGGAGACTGCCTTATGAGCTCGGTAATAGGAAAGAGAAGCGGCAACAGAGGACTTTGCGCCCAGCCGTGCAGACTTCCGTACGGAATAGCCTGCGGTGTCGCGGATAACCCACAAAAAAGCTATCCGTTAAGTTTGAAGGACCTGTCTCTTGCAAATCATATAAAAGAAATAACGGGACTCGGCGTTACCGCCCTTAAAATCGAGGGCAGAATGAAGCCGGAGGAGTACGTCCGCGGCACGACCGAAATATATAAAAAACTCGTAACCGAAAACAGAAACGCGACGGACGACGAAATTGCGCGCCTTGAAAACCTCTTTTCGAGAAGCGGCTTTACCGACGCGTATTTTACGGGGAAATACCTTGAAAACAATAAGGGTATGTACGGAATACGCACCGACGCCGACAAGGAAAAGACCAAAAAAGAGGAGCGCAAAAAACCGCAAAAAAATAAGAGAAAAATCGAAATTTTCGCAAGTTTTTGCGAAAAAAAGCCCCCTTTTTTGAAGCTGATTTTACGCGACGGAAACAAGACCCACGAAGCGTGCGTAAACGGCGAAAACCCGCTCGAGACCGCTCAAAACGCGCCTCTTACAAAAGAAGAACTCGAAAAATCGCTGCTTAAATTCGGAAACACGGTTTTTGAATGCGAAAAAGCGGAAATCGAGCTGAAAGGAAGCGTTTTTGCGCCGAAATCCGAGATAAATTCCCTCAGAAGAGCCGCGGTCGAGGCGCTTGAAAGGGAAATTCTCTCGGACGTAAAGGAATATTCCTTTGACGTTTCCGCACTCAAAATTTACACGGAAAAACCGCAAAAAGAGCGCGAAACCACGTGCAGATATTTTGCAAATACCGCGGAGAGCGCGCTGAAAATCATAAAAACACAGCCGTTTTCGGACAAATACGCTACCGAAAGCGTGTGTATTCCGCTTTTGTCGCTCGAAGACGAAAAAATAACCGAAATTCTCCCGTTATCGCGAGAAAAAAGCGTTCCGCTCGGCGTGCGGATGCCGAAAATTCTTTTCGACAGTGAAACGGAAAAAGCGGAAGAATTGCTCGCAAAAGCCGCAAAAATCGGCGTAAAATACGCCGTATGCGAGAATATCGGGCAGATTCCGCTCGCAAAAGAAGCGGGACTTGACTTTTGCGCGGGACAGTTTTTGAACGTCTTCAACTCCTACTCCGCGGGCTTTTTCAAAGGTGTGGGCGCAAAATCGGTAACTCTGTCGCCCGAGCTTCTTGACGCACAGATGCGGGACATAAAAATAAACGCAAAAGCGGCGGCAGTATCCGGCAGGCTGGAACTCATGACGCTCGAAAGCTGCGTGATTCGGGCAAACGGCAGGTGCCAAAGAAAAAAATCGGGCGAAATATGCGCGTACCTTTCCGACAGGAAAAACGCGCGCTTTCCCGTGCGCGCGGACGCCCGTCTCTGCGGTACGGGTTACCCGTGTCGAAACACCGTTTTGAACAGCGTTTCCCTTAAAATGATTGAAAAGCCCGAGGCGGTAAAGAAATCGGGTGCCGACATAATTATTGCATACGAGGAATGAAAAAACCGATATGAAAATAGGAAAAATCGAACTGAAACACGGACTTTTTCTTGCGCCCATGGCGGGCGTGAGCGACGCGGCGTTCCGACGCGTCTGCAAAAAGTACGGAGCCGAAATGGTCTGCACCGAGATGATTTCCTCGCGCGCGCTATGCTACAACGACAGAAAGACAAAGGAGCTCGCGGTCATAGCGGACGACGAGCGGCCGTGCGCGCTGCAGATTTTCGGAAACGACCCCGAAATTATGGCGAAAGCGGCGGTTCTCGCGCTTGAATTTGCCCCCGACGCGATAGACATTAATATGGGATGCCCCGCCCCGAAAATCGCGGGAAACGGCGACGGAAGCGCGCTTATGAAAAAGCCCGGACTTGCTTACGAAATCGTAAAGCGTGTAAAGGAAGCGCTTGGTGGCAAAAACGTTCCGCTTACCGTGAAAATCCGCAGCGGCTGGGACGAAAAAAGCAAAAACGCGCCCGAAATCGCTTCGCTTTGCGAAAAAGCGGGCGCAGACGCGATTACCATCCACGGCAGAACAAAGGACCAGATGTATTCTCCGCCCGCCGACCTCGACATCATAAGGGAAGTCAAGAAAAGCGTCAGCGTTCCCGTTATCGCAAACGGCAACATCTACGACGCAAAGTCCGCGCTCGAAATGTTCGGATACACAAACTGCGACGGAATTATGATAGGCAGGGCTGCCCTCGGAAATCCGTACGTATTTAAGGAAATCGCCTGCGCGCTCGACGGAAAAGACTACAAAAAGCCCCCGCGGCACGTCGTTGTCGCCGATATTAAAGAACACATCACCGCGCTCGTCGAACTCAAAGGCGAATTCGTCGGCGTAAGAGAGGCGCGCAAACACGTCGCGTGGTACTTGAAAGGTATGCCCGGCGCACCGGTCTTCCGCAACCAAGTCAACGCCGCCACTTCCCTTAAAGAAATCAAAACTATTATAGATAAAGCGTTTAATTGAATTTTTTCGTGTTACTTTCTCTCGCGAGAGAGAAAGTAACCAAAGAGAGCGGAAACATTTATTTTTATGGTGCGAACATACAGAAAAAATGATATAATTGTCTTTCCCGGGCTTTCTGTGAGAAAGCCCGTTCTCTTTTGGTACTTTTCTTGAACAAGAAAAGTACCAAGGAAACGTTTTTCTTTACTTTCTCTCATTTACTTTCTCTCACGAGAGAGAAAGTAAAACAAAGAGAGCGGATACCTTTATTATTGTGTTGGTGATTTTTTGTGCGAACATACAGCACATATGAGTTTTTCATCACAAAAAGGGAAACGATATACGTTCTTTTCCCTCGCAGGAAAAGAACCAAAAGTGCTTTCACTTTCTCTCGTGAGAGAAAGTAAAGTCAAAGAGAGCGTGCCGTCGAAAAAATAGAACAGCCGATATTCTATCAACAAACATCAAATATGAAACCAAGCAGATTTTTTTCGACGGGTGCGAAGTGAAGCCGTACAAAAAAGCCGAAAATTATGCAAAAATTTGCTTTTGAAGCCGACGAAAAACATCCCGGCGCGGTATTTTCGCTGGATATTTTTGTTTTTCCTAAAAAAAGCGTCGGGTTTTTCGGCGTTTTCTTTACCGAGGTTTCTTACTAAGAAAACTCGCGCTCTTTTGGTACTTTTCTCGCGTGAGAAAAAGTACG
>JAGADB010000156.1 GCA_017613815.1 Clostridia bacterium
ACGTAATTGAGGTCAAGCAGCCAGTCGGCGTTGTTTACCATGAGCGCCTTCCCGTCGGAAAAGTCTATAAATCTGCTCATCTGCTTTTTGAAGCATTCGCAGTTGTGGTTTATATCTTCTTCCGAAAGCATTTTCCTCATATCGGTTCTTCCCGAAGGGTCGCCTATCATCGCGGTACCTCCGCCGATAAGGGCGATGGGGCGGTTGCCCGCCATCTGCAGACGCTTCATAAGGCATAACGCCATAAAGTGTCCTACGTGAAGGCTGTCCGCCGTCGGATCGAAGCCTATGTAAAAAGTTGCCTTTCCGTTGTTGATAAGGTTCTTGATTTCTTCTTCGTCGGTGAGCTGTGCAAGCAAGCCCCTTGCCTTGAGTTCTTCAAATAATGTCATTGTTTGTCTCCTGTGTATTTTAATATTTTGTTTTTTCTTTTATAAGTTCGGTCGCCGCCGCTCTTGCGGTGTCGGTGATGTTAATTCCCGAAATAATGCGGGCGGTTTCGTTTATTCGTTCGTCTGATGATAAAAGTCTGCATGATGTGTAGGTAACGCCGTCTTTTTCGGACTTTGAAACGAGGAAGTGGCTGTCCGCAAGAGACGCTATCTGCGCAGAGTGGGTAACGCACATTACCTGGGAATATTTTGAAGTCTGCAGGAGTTTAATTCCTATTCTTCTTGACGTTTTTCCCGAAATTCCCGTATCTACCTCATCGAATATGAGCGTTTCAACGCCGTCTTTTTCGGAAATTACGCTTTTTATCGCAAGCATAAGACGGGAAAGCTCGCCGCCCGACGCCGTTTTGGAAAGCGGCGAGAAGGGGAGTCCCGCGTTTGTCTTTACGAAAAATTCTATTTTGTCGGTTCCGTCGGACGAGAAGTCTTTTTGCTCTATCGAGGTCTTGAATTCAACGTTCTGCATCTCCAGAAATTCGAGTTCGTTTTCGATTTTTTCGTCGAGGACTTTTGCAGAAGTAACTCTTGCATCGTGAAGCGACTTTGCCGATTTTTCGGTTTTTGCCTGAACTTCTTTAAGTTGCTCTTCAAGTTTTGCTACCGTCTCGCCGTTTGTTTCGAGTTCCGAAAGCCTGGACTCCGCTTTTTCGCAAAATGCGAGAATGTCGGATACGGTCGGTCCGTATTTTCTTTTCAGTTTATATATGTCGTATAATCTCTGCTCTATTTTGTCAAGTTTTGCGGCAGGGGATTCTTCGGCGTTTTCCGCGATTTCACGTATGTATTCCGCAACGTCGTATATTTCAGAACGCGCCTGATTAAGACGTTCGTTATAGATTTCGGTTCCGTCCATGACTTTTGAAAGCCCGTCCAGCATTGAGATTGCCTTGTCAACGCACGTTACTGCGTTAATTCCGTCTCCGTAAAGTGCGCTGTATGCGCCGGAAGCCGATTCGCAAACCTTTTCGAGATTGGATAGTTTTTTCTTTTCGGAAAGAAGAGCTTCTTCTTCGTCGGGTTTAAGTTTCAGAGCCGAAATTTCCTCAATCTGAAATTTGAGCATATCGATTTCGCGTTCTTTCTCGGCATTGTCAAGACTTAAATCGGAAATTTGCTTTTTAATATCGCAATATTTATTATAATTCACTTTGTAGTCGTTCAGCAAGGGCAAAATATCGGCATAAGAGTCAAGAATTGCTATATGTTTTTCGTTATTCAGCAAATCCTAGTTGTCATGCTGCCCGTGAATGTTTATTAAAAACGCGGAGATGTCTATGAGAACAGACGGAGATATCTGCCTTGAATTTACCCGGCAGACCGATTTTCCGTCGGCAGTAATGCGTCTTGAAACGTATAAGCAGCCGTCTTCGTCGGGAGCAATACCACTCTCGGCAAGTTTTGATACGGAATCCTCGCTCAACGACGAAAATACCGCGTCGACAAGCGCATAATCCTCGCCGTTTCGTATCAAATCTTTCGACGCCCTGTGTCCGCACAAAAGACCGATAGAATCGACTATAATGCTTTTTCCGGCGCCGGTTTCACCGGTAAAAGCGGTAAATCCGCCGGAAAAATCAATGTCGATTTGTTTAATTATCGCTATGTTCTCAATATGTATTGATTGAAGCATAATTTCACCGGTTAAATTTTGTTGATGCTCTTGTTAAGCTTCTTTACTATGTCGAGCGCCTGGCTTTCGGTCGCCATAACCATGAATATGGTGTCGTCTCCCGCAAGCGTGCCGACAACGTCCGGAATTTCGAGCGAATCAAGCGCAACGCAGGTCGCGTTTGCCATTCCCGGACTTGTTTTTAGCACTACCATGTGGCCTGCATAGCTTATCTTCAGCACCATTTCGGAGAGAATGTTCTTGAATTTGTCGGTAAATCTGTTGTCGATGTCGGCGACAAGAGTATTTGCCGAATATTTGGACTTTGTTGAACGTCCGTTTTTGATTCCGGTTGAAACTTTTACGAGTTTGAGCTCTTTTATGTCGCGCGAAACGGTTGCCTGCGTTGCGACAAATCCTGCCTTTCTCAAAAGTTCGGCAAGCTCTTCCTGCGTGTCGATATCGTGGGTTTCAATCAGTTCAAGTATTTTTTCCTGTCTTTTCGATTTCATTTTTATACCTCAATATGTACTCAGTTCTCGTCATTGTTCTGACATGCGAGTTTTTTGTTAAGAAGCGTATAGAAATTGATGTTTTTTATTCTTATAAGCTTTGTAAAGAGCGATGATTTCGATATTCTCAACTTGTCGCCGTTTGAAAGCGATTTTACGCTCTTTCCGTCTATCGTGCAGAACGCCTCGTTGATTTTTTCGGCTTCAAACTGTATTTCAATTACCGAATCCGCCGAAAAAACGATAGGTCCGGGATTTAGGCACATATACGGACAGACGGGAACGACGCAGATGCAGTCGAGGTTGGGATCGATGATGGGACCTCCCGCCGACATACAGTACGCTGTTGAGCCGGTAGGCGTCGAGACGATTATTCCGTCGGCTCTGTACGATGAAATCACGTTGCCGTTGCATATAAGCTTTAGTCCCGCCATACGCGATACGGCGCCTTTTGATACAACTACGTCGTTTAGCGCAAGCGCTGAATACGTAACTTCTCCGTTTTTGATGATTTCCGCTTTCAGCATCATTCGCTTGTCGATAAATACACCTTCAAGAGACTCAAGCTCGGATATGCTGTTCAACGAAGCGATTTTTTCGATAAGACTTATTTCCGACGCTTCAAGTTCCGCAATATAGCCGACTTTTCCGAGATTTATTCCCAAAATGTAAGCGTTTCCGGCGGCAGCCTTTTTTGCTATTTTAAGTATCGTTCCGTCGCCGCCGAATACAAAGCATATATCCGCTTTTCTGAACATCAGGTATTCCGGAACGAATTCGATGTCTCTTCCGGAAAGAAACATTTCGGCAATGGGGGGAACGGAGTTGAAGGATTTTTTGAAGGCGTCGGACATATAGACCTTACAACCGTGCTTTCCGAGAATGTCGAGAAGAACGCGGGTATAAGCAAGGTCTTTGTCTTTATTCGGGTTTACCGATACTGCAATCTTTAACATAGTTCCCTCCATAGTTATAGTTATAGATATTATACCAATTCTTTTGCATAAAATCAATAGATATACTGCATATTTTTATAAAAATAATATATTAAATTTCAATTTCTTATAAAAATATCAAATATAACAAAATATCTGTTTACTTTTGCGATAAATGTGATATAATATAATTGAAATCAGTGA
>JAGADB010000157.1 GCA_017613815.1 Clostridia bacterium
AAGCACACACTCATTCGGCTGGTAGCGGAAGTCGGATTTGAACCAACTACCTGCCGGGTATGAACCGGATGCTCTAGCCAGCTGAGCTATTCCGCCGTATAACGCTTGATTGAATGCCGAACTATATTATAACAAATGCAAATCAAATTGTCAATACTTTTTTTAATATTTGAAAAGCACGGAGGGGCTCCGTGCTTTTTCCTATTTCAACAATCCTTCCGCTTTTTCGCAGAGCTCCTTTGCGGCCTCCATGCTTTTCGCCTCGCTTATTATCTTAAAGCCCTTTACCTTGCCGGGAATGACCTTTATGCTTCCGTTCGCCATAATGAGCTTTACGCCCTCCGTTTCGGCGCCGCTTTCATAAATTCCGCTTCCCGCCGACATTTTCGAGAGGTTTTGCATAATGCTTGCCCTGTTTGAACCGCCGTCGTACTCCTCGGAATATACCTCGAAATCGGGCAGCGCGCCCGAAAGTCCTTTGAGCGACGAGCGCGATTCATTAAGAATGACCGCGAGGTTTAATATCTTGAAAACGCCGTCGTTAAGCCACAGCTGGCGGTACATCTGCTCGCGCGACAGAGTTCTGTCCTTGGTCGTGCCCTGCACGTATTCCGAATATAAAATCTTCCGCCTTTCCGCTACGGTCTTGTAGGCGTCGGGCGCGGTGTAGGGAATATACAGACAGCCGTCTGAGTCCTCGGTGAATTTGTCTATCAAAAGCGCATTTATGTGGAAATCGTCGGCGGTAAAGCCGTCGGAGGAAGCGCGTGCGCTTTTTCCGTCCGTATCGACGTCGAAAACGGTTTTTGCGTCCGCCCCGTTTTTCAAAACCTTTCCGCCGAGCTCGTTTATCGCGCAAATCGCGGTATAGACGGGCGAATATGCCGAAATCTCGTTTTGGTGCGAAAAAGCGCAGGAAAAGCCGGCAAGCGAGCCTTCTTTGCACCTGCTTTTTGCGCTTTTGACAAGCTCGCTGTAATAGAGCATCCACAGGTTTTCAAATCTGTCGGAAGAATAGAATCTGTCGGGCTTTGTGAATTCGTTTGAGCTGAAAAACACGCTTTCTACCTCGCGCTCGTATTTTTCGGAAATATAAAGTCCGAATTCGTCGAACGCCTTGATGCTATAGTCTCCGTCGGGCTTTCTGCAAACGAAAATCACAAAGTCGGTGATGAAGGAAAGAGCCGCAAATTTCGCCATCGCCTCAAATCCGTGCCCGAAACTGCAGCTTCTTATGCCGGACGACTGAATTCCGCATAAAACCGCGCTTACAATGCCGTCAGACTGCGGATTGCCGTCGCTTAGAACGCCTATCCGCGGGCTTCCCGCCTTTTTAAGAGATTTCAGCGCCTCGGCAAAACTGTAACCGATGCGCATTAGAAACTCGGGACTTAATTTTTGCCCGCCGCAGTCGATGCCCTGTTCTCCGAAAAGGCGTTTTTCCCTTCCGGATACCCTCTTTGGCAGAAAATCCTTTGAATCTATGCTCCTTGCGCTGTTGACCGTGGTATATTTCGGCAAAATCACGCAGTCGCTTATCTCGGCGCTTCCGCCTATCGCGCAGCCCTCGGAAATCACGCAGTTTTCGCCGATTTTCACCTTTTTTCCGATGATTGCGCCGTAAATTCCGCACCCCATACCGCAATAGGCGTGTTCTCCGATAATCGAGCAGCTCACGTCGCAGCCGTCGGATATGACGGCGCCGCTTTCTATGACGCTGTAAGCGCCTATTTTCACGTTTTTGCCGATTACCGCGTTTTTCGAGACGTAAACGGGGCTTTCCGCGTCGATTCCCTTTTCGTACAGCGCGCTTAAAGTGTACCCGTCGTTTTTCGCGCCGGAAAACACGCCGTCGAGAAGGGAGCGGTTCGCCGCGAAATATTCGTCCAAATTGCCTATGTCGTGTCACGTTCCCTCAGCTTCGTAAGCGTAAAGGGCGCGGTTTTCGGCAAGCAGCCCGGGAAAAAGCCGGTGCGCGAAATCAAACTCCGTGTCCTTCGGGATAACGTCGATAATATCCCTGTTTACGATATAAATTCCTGTGTTCACGTTCCCCGACACGACCTGCGGCCACGGCGGCTTTTCGGTAAAGCGGGAAATTCTGCCGTCGGAATCGTATAGGATAACGCCGTAGGAAAGCGGGTTTTCGGTCTTGTAGGAGACTATTGTTACGTCGGCGTTTTTCTCAAAATGAAAGTCTATCGCCTTTTGCAGGTCGAAATCGAAAATCCCGTCGCCCGAGAGGACGAGATAGGCGTCGCTGTCCGCGGTATCTACCGCGTTTTTGACGGCGCCAGCCGTGCCGAGAGGGGTTTTCTCCCTGACGTAAGACAGTTCTATATTCTTATACCTTTTTCCGAGAGCTTCAATCTGCCACGGCAGATACATCGTCGTAACGTACGCCTTTGAGACGGAAGTCCTGCAGAGAGAATCGAAAACGTATTCGATAACCGGCTTTCCGAGCACGTTTATCATGGGTTTCGGCGTGTCCTGGGTAAGCGGTGAAAGGCGCGTGCCCTTTCCGCCGGCAAGGATGACCGCACTTACGGTATGATTCATAAAATCACCTTTCTTTTTCATTCGTAAACATATTTTGCGCGCGTTTAGAAAAAATATAACAAAACTATTGAAAAAACCCGAAAAGTATTGTATTATAATAGTATAAGAACGGAGGATGGATTATGAAAAAGTTACTGTTTACGCTTGCGCTTTCTTTTCTTCTGTCTGTTTCGGTGTTCGCAATCGACGCGTCGGAGCATACCGTGAAGGTTTCGCACGAAAAGGAACTCGTAAAGGTTGAGGTTTCCGTAAGCAAGGGAAACGCGATAGTAGGACATTTCGGTATAAAATTCAATCCCGAAAAGCTGGAACTCGTGAAATCCGACGGTTCAACTCTTCCCGACGTCATCCCCGAAAAAAACGAAGACGGCAAGAGCTACATACAGAGCGTCGTAAAGACTTCTTCAAAGGATATCGTTATCACAACGGAAGCAAATAAGTCGTCCGATTTTATAAGCACGTCGAACGGATACGTTCTCTTCGGCTGGTATGCCACAATGAACATCGACTCCGTAAATCCCGACTTAAACGGCGGCAAAATTGCCGAAATATATTTCAAACTTAAAGGCGGAAGCTTCGGCGGCCTGACAGACGCCGATATTGCGCCCATAACGGCAAAGGAGTGCGCCCACCTCTCCGACTGGAGCAAGGGAATAATAGTAATAAACTCCGATAATAACGTCTATTCCTCGATTTCCGACGACGAAAAGACCGTTTTGAAGACGAGCGTCGTATTTTCTCCCGACAGCAGCGGAGAAAGCGGCGAAAGCGGCGGAGAAACGCCCGGAAAAGACGAAAAAGATGAAAAAGACGAAGACAACAAGGACGAAAAGGACGAAAAAGACGAGAATTCCGACGGAAAAGAAGGCGGAAACGGCGGACTGATAGATTCAAACGCCTCCGAAACTAAAATGGGGCTCGAACTGCGGGTTTATTCCGGAAAAATAAGGGTTCTCTGGAACAATAAAGCCGAAACGGGCGTTAAAAAGTACTTTTTGCAGTTCAAGGAAATCAACGGCAACGTTTTTCATACCGTTGACGGAATTGCGGAAATCACAAGGTCAGTTACCGTCTCCGACATAAAGATATCCGATATCGCGTCGGTTGAACTCGCGTCGGTTTACGAAGACGGCAAAATCAAGTACGAGACCGTCAATATCAAGAAATAAAGAGAAAAAAGCGGGCACGTCCGTGCCCGCTTGAATAATATTTTCATAAAGGAGGCGAAAACGTGGCGCCCGCAAAAAAACTCGGTTTCGGACTGATGCGGCTTCCGCTTACAGACCCGAACAACAATCAGAGCATCGACATCGAGCAGACCAAAAAAATGGTCGACGCCTTTCTCGAAAGAGGATTTACCTATTTCGATACCGCCTGGATGTACTGCGGCTTCCAGAGCGAAAGAGCGGTAAAGGAAGTGCTTACGTCGAGACACCCGAGGGATTCCTATACTCTTGCGACAAAAATTCACGCAGGTTTCGTCAAGAGCAAGGAAGACAGGGATATGATTTTCAATACCCAGCTCGAAAAGACGGGCGCGGAGTATTTCGACTACTATCTCATACACGATATTGAAAAGCCTCATTACGAAACCTTCAATAAATTCGACTGCTTCAGCTGGATAAGGGATAAAAAGGAAAAGGGACTCGCAAAGAAAATCGGATTTTCCTTCCACGACAGCGCGGAATTTCTCGACAAGGTGCTTACCGAGCACCCGGAATTCGACTTCGTCCAGCTTCAGATAAACTATCTCGACTGGGACAGCGAAAGGGTTCAGTCGGGAAAATGCTATGAAACGGCGGTAAAACACGGCAAGAAAGTCGTGGTTATGGAGCCCGTAAAGGGCGGCAAACTCGCAAACGTGCCCGAAAACGTCGAAAAAATGTTCAAAAAAATAAATCCCGACGCGTCGTGTGCCTCCTGGGCAATAAGATTTGCCGCAAGTTTAGATAACGTGTTTACGGTGCTCAGCGGAATGAGCAATATGGAACAGCTTCTCGACAATACCGGCTATATGTCGGACTTCAAGCCCTTAACGAATGAGGAATTGAATACCCTGAAGCTCGCCGTAAAAATGATGGAAAACAATATCGAAATCCCGTGCACCGGCTGTGCCTACTGCAAGGACGGCTGCCCCGCGGGCATTCCGATTCCCGAATATTTCTCGCTTTACAATTCGTTTAAGCAGAACGAAAACAAAGAGGAATTTTTGAAAGGGTACGAAAAACTTTCGTCGCTCCACGCCGACGCGAAAAACTGTATAGAATGCGGACAGTGCGAGAGTATCTGCCCCCAGCATCTCGATATTATCGAAAATCTCAAAAAAATATCGGGAATATCTTAATTGCGTAATTAAAAATAAAAAAATATAAGAACAGGAGAAAAAACCATGGCAGAAACGAAAATACCCTACAAAATTTACCTCGACGAAAGCGAAATCCCGAGCGCGTGGTATAACGTCCGCGCGGACATGAAAAACAAGCCCGCGCCCCTTCTCAATCCCGGCACGTATAAACCCCTTACCGCAGAAGAAATGAGCGCGATATTCTGCTCGGAACTCGTCGAGCAGGAGCTCGACAACGAAACCGCGTTTATTGAAATCCCGAAAGAAATAAAGGATTTCTATAAGATGTACCGCCCGTCGCCGCTCGTGCGC
>JAGADB010000158.1 GCA_017613815.1 Clostridia bacterium
AAAGCACTTTTGGTTCTTTTCCTGCGAGGGAAAAGAACGTAAAAACGTTCTCTCTTTTTTGCGATGAAAATATCATTTGTGCTGTTTGTTTGCACTGAATATAGGCTATATCATAATAAGGTTTCCGCTCTCTTTGGTTACTTTCTCTCTCGTGAGAGAAAGTAACAGAGAAAAAACAAAAAAACAAAAATTTCCCTTGACAAACGGGAAATAATAATATATAATATAGAGGCTGTAAACAAAAAGACTTTACAGAGAAGGCAGCGGTGAAGAGGATGGCGCTCGACAAGATAAGATTATCCATGCTATATGATTTTTACGGTCAGCTTATAAGTGAAAAGCAGCGTGAAGCTATTGAGATGTACGTAAACGAGGACTATTCTTTATCCGAAGTTGCGGAGAACATAGGGATATCGCGGCAAGGGGTAAGGGAGCAGATAAAGCACGCCGAAAGTTTTCTTGAAAAGTGTGAAGAGAGCTTAAGACTTCTCGAGAGGACGAAAAACATATCAAGTTATCTTAACAAGCTTGAGGAATCCGTAAAAAATGACGGAAAAGCAGTAAAAATAATAAAAGAGATACGCAAAAACATCACTTTTGACTGAAAAAAAGGAGAAAAATGTTTCAAAGTCTGACGGAAAGACTGTCAAACGCCTTGAAGTCTTTCAGAAACAAAGGAAAATTAACCGAAGCGGACGTAAAAGAGGGCATGAGGGAGATAAAGCTTGCCTTACTTGAAGCGGACGTAAACTATAAAGTCGTAAAGGAATTCATAAACACGGCAACCGAAAGGGCGGTCGGCAGCGAAGTGCTCGAGAGCCTTGTGCCGTCCCAGCAGATAGTCAAAATAGTAAACGAAGAGCTTATAAAACTCATGGGCGAGGAGAACAAGAAGCTGACGATATCGTCAAAGCCGCCCACCGTCGTTATGATGGCAGGTCTTCAGGGTGCGGGCAAGACGACTCACACGGGAAAACTCGCGCTCATGTTCAAAAAGCAGGGCAAGAGGCCGCTGCTTGCGGCGTGCGACGTATACAGACCCGCGGCGATAAAGCAGCTGCAGGTCGTAGGGGAGAGCATCGGCGTTCCGGTTTATGCGGACGAAGACGAAAAAAATCCCGTAAAAATCGCGAAAGCGGCGCTCGAGCATGCAAAAGAGCACGGAAACGACATGCTTTTTATTGACACGGCGGGCAGACTTCATATAGACGAAGAGCTTATGACGGAGCTTCAGAACATAAAAGAAGCGGTAAACCCGACGGAGATACTTTTCGTAATCGACGCCATGACGGGACAGGACGCGGTAAACGCGGCGCAGGCGTTCAACGAGAAGCTTGACGTAACGGGAATCGTGCTTACAAAGCTTGACGGCGACACGCGCGGCGGAGCCGCGCTGTCTGCGAGATACGTTACGGGAAAGCCGATAAAATTCATCGGCACGGGCGAAAAGATGGACAACATCGAGCCGTTTTACCCTGACAGAATTGCGTCGAGGATACTCGGCATGGGCGACGTGCTTTCGCTCATAGAGAAGGCGCAGCAGGCGATAGACGACAAAAAGGCGGCCGAGCTTGAAAAGAAGATGCGCGAGCAGACGTTTACGCTTACCGACTACCTCGAACAGTTCGACGGACTGCGCAATATGGGACCGCTCGACCAGCTTCTCGGAATGATGCCGGGAATAGATAAAAAAGCGCTGCAGAACGTAAATATAGACGAGCGGCAGATAGACCGCATGAAAGCGATAATACTCTCCATGACGCCGGAAGAGCGTGAAAACCCCGACATAATAAACTCGTCGCGGAAAAAGAGGATAGCGAACGGCTGCGGAATGCAGGTTGAGGACGTAAACAAGCTTCTCAAACAGTTTGAGAACACCAAAAAGATGATGAAGCAGTTCTCGTCGGGCAATTTGGGCCCCTTCGGCGGCAAAATGATGACAAAGCACTTTAACAAAAACAAAAAGAAAAAGAAGAGAAAATAAGGTATAATTTTGCTTGAAAACAAGCAGTTATAATAAAAAAACATATAAATTCGGAGGAAAACAAAATGGCAGTAAAAATCAGACTTAAGAGAATGGGCGCAAAGAAGGCGCCGTTTTACAGAGTAGTAGTTGCGGACTCGCGTTTCCCGAGAGACGGACGTTTCATCGAAGAAATCGGATACGTAAATCCCCTGACGGACCCCGCGACTGTCGAAGTTGACGGCGAAAAGGCAAAGAAGTGGATTGAAAACGGCGCGCAGCCGACAGACACCGTAAAGGCGCTTCTTAAGAAAAAAGGCATTCTTTAATAAGTTGTCTTAAAGGAAAAACAGGGCAACGGTTAAGGAGGGCTTTGCTAATGAAAGAACTACTTGCGGACCTTGCAAAATCGATTGTCAATTATCCCGAAAAGGTTGTCGTTACCGAGAGAAACGAGGACGATACCATAATTCTGGACTTAAAGGTTGACGAAAGCGATCTCGGCAAGGTAATAGGCAAACAAGGCAGAATCGCCAAAGCAATCAGAACGCTCATAAGAGCGGTTGCAAACAAGGAGAATAAACGCGTGGTCGTTTATATTCTCGACAAATACGACGAATAAGAAAAATATGAGGAAAGCACGCTTTCCTCATATTTTTTGCGCTTATGCAGCTTTTATTTTTATCACCGCGACCGACAGGTCGTCTTTTTTTACGCATATTTCCTTTGATTTTTCTAAAATTGTTTTTGCAAGACCCGCGGGGTCGTGCGACGCGTCGACGTGAATGAGGTTTGAAAGAAAACTCATATCGTCGGAACTCTGGATAACGCCGTCGGACATCATTATTATCACGTCTCCGCACTCGACGTCGAAACGCGTGGATTCGGCGGTGAACGACGGAATTATGCCGACGGGTGGCGTCGACGAAAATATGCGGTACAGTTTTCCTTCGCGGAGAACGTATGTGGGTGCGGCGCCGGCCTTTATGAAACTGCATTTTCCGGTCAGCAGATCCGCTTCGAAAAAGTCCACCGTCGAGAAGCTCTCGTTTTCATCGTTCTGCGAGATGAGCGCGTTGTTTAAAAGCTCGAGAACTATGGATTTTTCGGCACGCGTATCAATCATTCTCTCTAAAAAAACCGAACACAGCCGCGACGACAGCGCCGCCTCTCTGCCGCTTCCCATGCCGTCGCATATAAACGCGTAAAAGTAGCCGTTTTCGCCCGAAATGAAGTTCACCGTGTCGCCGTTTATCCCGTCTTTTTCTTTCGGCTCGCTCGAAAGCGCGTATTCAACGCTTATTACCGGCGCACGCTCAAACGTAAGTATTACGTCCGCGTTATCGGACAGGTCGAAGCTCGGAAAAGTCGCCATATAACCGCATTTTGCAAATACGTAGTTTTTGAATTCCTCGGAATTGAAGGGAAACTTGTCCACGTTTATGCCCGAAATGCGGGCGGTTCTGCGCCGCTTTGACGAAACGCATACGCCGGAATAATCTATCTGCGCGTCCTTGAGCGCCTGAATTATTTTCGCTTCCGAAACGGCGTCGCGCTCTGTTTCCGAAAGCTCCTTCTGATTTGCGTCGAGTATAAGCCGCGCCATGCCGGCGTATTGGGAGGCGATAAGCGAGGAGCCGCCGCATTTAAGCGCCTTTGCGCAGAGCTTTTTGTATTCGGAATTGATCTCGTCGCATATCGCGTCAAGCCGTATGCACTTGTCTTTCATATGGTTTCCGAAATCGTCTTCGCCGCACGGCTTTTGCGCGAGAACGGAGAAAAGCCCGTTTTTGAGCTCAAAAAAGTCGGTCTTCTTCTTGGCGTAGCACATCTCCCCGAGCGCGCATTTGGAGCAGACGTCGGAAAAAGACTTGTCTATTATGAGATTTACCGCCGAAAACGACGGGTATTTCTGCTTTTCGGCAAGCTTCGCAAACACGTCGGAAAGCGAAAACATCGCGTCCGACAGCTTTTTGTGGTATACGCTTCCGTTTGCCTCCTCTTTAACCGTTACCTTCTTTTTAAGCGTAGGATATAGCTTTATTTGGTCGGGCAGAAACGCGTAAACGGGGAAGAAAAGCACGCAGGAGCATATAACCGAGGGAATGAGCGAAAGCGCCGAGGAAAGCCCGAAGGAATAGGTCTGACAAACCAAAAACGCAAGCGCAAAAGAGGCAAGAGACGCAAAAAGACTTTTCGAAAAGACGAATCCGCATATTATTCCCGAAACTCCGAGGGACGCGCTGAGCGCGGGATTTGAGCACGCAAGCCCGCAGATAAGCCCTGCAACCGCCGAATACATAAATCCGTTTCCGGCGGCAAACACAAGCGTAATAAGCGCGGAAATCACGAGCTGAACGTCAAACCCGAGAAAATATATTCCCGAAAAAGACGAGACGAAGGCGAATAGTACCGCATAAACGCAGACCGTCTTTACGCTGCGCCTGCTTTTTGAAAAGAGTTCTTTTGACAAAACCACCGAGAAAAAATAAGTAAAGGAGCAGGCGATGAGCGTCATTGAGAGAACCGCGGCGTAGGCGTAAAAGGAAGCTTCAAATTCCGAAAGAATGCGGATAATTCCCGCCGAAACGCTTGCAAACGCGCATTCGGCTATTCTCGCTTTGACGGAATCGTCGAATTTCGAGTCGGTAAACGCCTTTCGCGCGGCATATATGAACAGGTAAACGATTACAAACGGAAGCTGCATTCTGTCGTAGGTAATGCAGGCGGCGCATGCGCCCGCGAGCGCGAGCAGCGCGTATCTGTTTTCGGACACCGAGCAAAGCAGCGCAATTCCGAACGGGTACGCCATAAGCGGAAAACGCGCGATTGAGAGGAAAAACGAAAAGACCGCAAAAAGCGCGTATTTAACGTAATCAAGGCAGATTTTCGAGTCAAAATTCCTCTTTGAAGCAAATAAAGCGAGCCTTGTCTTGAAATTTGATAAAAGAGGACGGATTTTCCGGCTTAAATCGGAAAAGCGTAAGGCGGCAAGGCGGAAAAACGGCTTTTTATTTTCTCCGTTCTTTGGCTGATTTACGTTTTGCATGATAAACTTCCTTTCTTTTTGCACTTGAAAAAATCATAATTATCCGATTTTTTTCAGTTTATCATAAAGAAAAAGCAAAAAGAGTCGAAAGAGGAAACAAAATATCGTTCACAAAATGTTTTCAAAATAATAAAAATATCTCTTGCAAAACGGGAAAGTATGTGTTATAATAAACACTGCTAACTATATGATGAAGGAATAGGAGTGAGACAAATGCAGGAAGGAATCCATCCGAAGTACGTTGAAGCGACAGTTAAATGTGCATGCGGTGAAACGTTCAAGACACGTTCGACAAAAGAAGAACTGCGTGTTGATATATGCTCGAAATGCCATCCGTTCTTGACAGGCAAACAGAAAGTTGTAGATTCAGGCGGACGCGTTGATAAGTTCAAAAAGAAATTCAATCTTGACTGAAAAAAAGACGGACATTGTCCGTCTTTTATTCTTGATTAAAACGGAGGAAATATGAAATTCATACATTGCGCCGACCTTCACCTCGACTCGCCGTTTACGCTTTCCTCGTATTCCGAGGCGGGCAAGAGAAGGGCGGAGCTGAGAAATGATTTTTCGGCTCTCGTTTCGTATGCGAAATCGGAAAAATGCGGACTTTTTATAATCGCGGGCGACCTTTTTGACGACGCCTATATAACGAAAGACACGTCGGAAATGCTGATAAAAGAAATATCGTCGTTTCCCGAGTGCCGCTTTGTAATCACGCCCGGAAACCACGACCCGTACCGCGCAAATTCACCGTATTATTATCTGGAATTTCCCGAAAACACGCATATTTTCAAGAGCGGGGAAATCGAATACGTAGAGTATCCCGAAATAAACACGAGGGTTTACGGATACGCGTTCACGTCGGAATATATGACAAAATCGCCGCTTTCGGGCTTTCGCGCAAAGGAAGACGGCATGATAAATATTCTTGTTGCGCACGGGGATATGCTGTCTCCGCTTTCGAGCTACTGCCCGATAACCGAAAACGAAATAAAGTCGAGCGGCATGGATTACGTCGCGCTCGGACATATTCATAAGGCGACGGAGGTAAAGTACGCGGGAAAGACCGCTTACGCCTACTGCGGCTGCATAGAGGGCAGGGGCTTTGACGAAACGGGCTATAAAGGCGCGTTTGCAGGCGAGGTAACCAAAGAAAGCTTAGATATAAAAATGGTAAAATTCAGCAAAAAACGTTACGAAATCGCAAAATGCGACGTTACGGGCGCAAACGATTTCAAGGACGCCGAGCGCATAATTTCTTCCGCCTGCGCTTCTTACGGAAGCGATACGGCGTTAAGGGTTGTTCTCGAAGGGGTAACGTCCGACGGCTTTTCGCTTTCCGACGAAGAAATAAGGCTTATTCTGCCAAAGCCGTACTACGTCGAATTAAGGGACAACACGCTTCCGCTGCTGAACGCCGAATATCTCGAAAAAGACAACACCATAACCGGCGCGTTTTACCGCAAACTGCTCCCGAAAATAAAGAGCGGAGACGAAAAAGAAAGGGAAAATGCGATTCTCGCACTGAAATACGGATTAAAAGCGCTGGGCGGCAGAGAAATCGACTGAAAAAACCGCGTTTGTTATTGACATAACAGACGCGATTTTGTATAATATTGGTTGATGAAATATTTTGTGCCGCGTTTTGTTTTTCGCGGCGAAAGGCATGATGAAATGATTACTTTATATGACGGCGGAGTTTATCTTGTCGACGGAAAAATACAAAAAGACTGCGGTATCCCCAAGGAAGAGGCAAAAAAGGGCACGGTAGCGTATTCGGTGCTCAAAGCCCACAATACTTCGGGGGATATGTCGAAGCTTAAAATAAAATTCGACGCGCTCGTGTCCCACGACATAACCTACGTCGGAATAATACAGACGGCGCGCGCAAGCGGACTTGAGGAGTTTCCGATTCCCTACGCACTCACAAACTGCCATAACAGCCTCTGCGCCGTTGGCGGCACGATAAACGAGGACGACCACGTCTTCGGGCTTTCCGCCGCAAAAAAATACGGCGGAATATACGTTCCCGCAAACCAGAGCGTAATACACTCTTACGCAAGGGAAGAGCTCGCAAAATGCGGCGGTATGATACTCGGCTCGGACAGCCATACGCGTTACGGCGCGCTCGGAACGATGGGCGTGGGAGAGGGCGGTCCCGAACTTGTAAAACAGCTGCTTGAAAACACCTACGACGTAAACATGCCGGAAATCGTGCTCGTAAACGTCATAGGAAAGCCGAAAAAGGGCATAGGACCGCATGACGTTGCGATTGCGCTCACAAAAGCGGTTTTTGAAAACGGTTTTGTCAAAAACAGGGTGCTTGAATTCGTCGGAGAGGGAATAAAAAATCTTCCGATAGATTTCAGAAACGGCATCGACGTCATGACCACCGAAACGACCTGCCTTTCGTCGATATGGGAGACAGACGGCGAGGTCGAAAAGTTCTATAAAATACACAAAAGACCGGAAGACTTCAAAAAACTTGCGCCCAAGAGTGTGGCATACTACGACAGAATGATTACTATAGACCTCGGTAAAACGGAGTCTATGATTGCGCTTCCGTTCCACCCGTCGAACGCGTATACCATACACGAATTCAATAAAAACGCAAAGGAAATACTCGAAAAGGTTGAAAAAGAGGCGGCGGAAAAGTTCGGAGGCCTAAAATACGACCTTTCGTCAAAGGTTCAACCCGACGGCGTTCACGCCGACCAGGGCATAATAGCCGGCTGCAGCGGCGGACTTTTCGACAATATATGCGAAGCTGCGGAAATTCTTGACGGAAAGAGCACCGGAAACGGATATTTCAGTTTGTCGGTTTATCCGACGAGCGTTCCCGTAAGTATAGAACTTACGAAAAACGGAGAAACATTAAAACTTCTTGAAGCGGGCGCGGTAATAAAGCCGTCGTTCTGCGGGCCGTGCTTCGGCGCGGGCGACGTGCCGTCGAATAACGGACTGTCGCTGAGACACACGACGAGAAACTTCCCCAACAGAGAGGGCTCAAAGCCGGGCGACGGACAGCTTGCGGGCGTTGCGCTCATGGACGCAAGAAGTATTGCCGCAACAGCGGCAAATGGCGGAATAATCACCGCCGCAACAGACGTAAAATACGATTTTACGCCGAAAGAATATAATTTTGACGATACGGTTTATAAAAACAGGGTTTATTACGGCTATAAAAAGGCAAACAAGAGCGAAAAGCTCATTATGGGACCGAATATCTCCGACTGGCCGAAAATGTATCCGCTTGCGGATAATCTGCTGATAAAGCTTGCGGCGGTAATAAGAGACCCCGTAACGACGACAGACGAGCTCATACCGTCGGGCGAGACGTCTTCATACAGAAGCAACCCGCAGAAACTTGCGGAATTCGCGCTTTCAAGGCGCGTTCCCGAATACGTAAAAAGAAGCAAAGAGATTGCAAAAGCCGAAAAAGAGCGCGTTTGCGGAAACGAGCCCGAAGAGATTGCAGGCGTTCTCGCAAAGGTCGGAAACGCAAAAGAGCTCATAAAGAATACGCAATACGGCTCGTGCGTGTTTGCATATAAACCCGGCGACGGAAGCGCAAGAGAGCAGGCGGCTTCCTGCCAGAAGGTGCTCGGCGGATGCGCGAATATCTGCTACGAATTTGCGACAAAGAGATACAGAAGCAACTGCATAAACTGGGGCATACTGCCGTTCACGGTAGATAAAGACGAAAAATTCGAATATAACGAGGGCGATTTTATATTCGTGCCCGACGTGAGAAGTAAAATCGAGTCGGGAGAAGAGAAATTTGCGGCAAAGGCAATAAAAAAGAACGGCGAGATTTCGGACATAACCCTTTACGTCAAGGACCTTACCGACGACGAAAAGAGAATAATTCTCGACGGCTGCCTCATAAACTATTACGCAAACGGCAAAAAATAACTGACAAACTTCTTTTGAGGAATAATGATGAAAAAAATACAGATGAAAACTCCCATTGTGGAGATGGACGGCGACGAGATGACGAGAGTCATCTGGAAGATGATAAAAGACGAGCTGATAAATCCGTTTGTCGAGCTCAAAACCGAATATTACGACCTCGGACTGCCCGAGAGGGACAGAACTGAGGATAAGGTTACGTTCGACGCGGGATATGCCGCCAAAAAGTACGGCGTTGCCGTGAAATGCGCGACAATCACCCCGAACGCGCAGAGAGTTGAGGAATACAACCTCAAGGAAATGTGGAAAAGCCCCAACGGAACCATAAGGGCGATCCTTGACGGCACGGTTTTCAGAGCGCCGATAATCATCGACAGCATAAAGCCCGTCGTAAAGAATTGGAAAAAGCCGATAACGATAGCAAGACACGCCTACGGCGACGTGTATAAGGATACCGAGATGAAAATAGAGTCCGCCGGCAAAGCGGAGCTCGTATTCACGGGAAAGGACGGTTCTGAGCAAAGGCAGACGGTTTTCGACTTCGAGGGCCCCGGCATTGTGCAGGGACTGTATAACAAAGAGGACTCGATACGCTCGTTTGCGCATTCCTGCTTCAAATATGCTATTGACACAAAGCAGGACCTCTGGTTTTCCACAAAGGACACGATAAGCAAAAAATACGACCATACCTTCAAGGATATATTCGCCGAGCTCTACGAAAACGAGTACAAGGTGAAGTTTGAGGAGCTCGGAATAGTTTATTTCTACACCCTTATCGACGACGCCGTTGCGAGAGTCATAAGAAGCGAGGGCGGCTATATCTGGGCGCTCAAGAACTACGACGGCGACGTTATGAGCGATATGGTGTCGACGGCGTTCGGCTCGCTTGCCATGATGACGAGCGTGCTCGTAAGCCCCGACGGCAAATACGAGTACGAGGCGGCGCACGGCACGGTAACCCGCCATTATTACAGATACCTAAACGGCGAGGAGACCTCCACAAACCCGATAGCGACGATATTCGCCTGGACCGGCGCTCTCAAAAAGAGGGGAGAGCTCGACGGACTTTCCGACCTTGAAGAATTCGGTCGTAAGCTTGAGGAAGCGTGCATAGATACGCTCAACTGCGGCATTATGACCAAGGACCTCGTAAATCTTGCCGAAAACATTGAGGCAAAGCCCGTAAACACGGCGGAATTCATATCGGAAATAAGAAAGAGACTTGAAGAAAAATTACAGTAGGCATCACAGCATTCACAAAGTTATGAGGTTGTTATGAAATTGATTGAAAACGGAAAATTTTCCGGAGAAAGGGCGCTTTTTCAAAGCAAAGATCTCGAAATAAGGAACTCCCTTTTCTTTGACGGAGAATCTCCGCTCAAGGAGAGCGAAAACTTAAAGCTTGACAACTGCACGTTCGACTGGAAATACCCTCTCTGGCACTGCAAAAACGTTTTTGCACAGAACTGCACGCTTAATCTGACGGGCAGGGCGGGAATATGGTATGCCGACAGTATCGAAATGAAGAATACCGAAATTATTGCCCCCAAAACCTTCAGGAGAACGAAAAATATAAGGCTCGAAAACGTAAATATCCCGAACGCCGAGGAAACCGCGTGGTTTTGCTCGGGCATTGAGATGAAAAACGTCAAGGCAAAGGGCAACTACTTTGGAATGAACAGTGAAAACGTCGTAATAAGCGATTTCGAGCTCGACGGCAACTACCCGTTCGACGGCGGAAAGAATATTGAAATACGTAACTCCGTGCTCATATCGAAGGACGCGTTCTGGAACGCCGAAAACGTTGCCGTTTACGACAGCGTGATAAGGGGCGAGTACCTCGGCTGGTATTCAAAGAACTTAACCTTCGTCAACTGCACGATAGAAAGCCTGCAGGGATTGTGCTGCATAGAAAACTTGAAGCTCGTAAACTGCGTGCTCGAAAACACCACGCTCGCGTTTGAGTATTCGACGGTCGACGCCGACATAAATTCCCACGTGGACAGCATTTTCAATCCCAAAGGCGGCGTGATTAGGTTAAAATCCGTCGGCGAGCTTACCTTGGACAAAGACAAAATTGACCCCGAAAAAACAAAAATAATAATTAAATAAAAAGAAGGAATAACAAATGAAGTACGATTTCGACAAAGTGGTAGAGAGAAGAAAC
>JAGADB010000159.1 GCA_017613815.1 Clostridia bacterium
GGGACCAAACGACAGCGGTTATCTGTTCGATAAGTTTATCGGGATGATGGAGGAATGGAAATGCCAAAGCGGACAGATATAAAAAAGATTATGGTCATCGGCTCGGGACCTATCGTAATCGGTCAGGCGGCGGAATTCGACTACGCCGGAACGCAGGCGTGCCTCGCTCTCAAAGAGGAAGGGTATGAAGTCGTTCTCTGCAACTCCAATCCCGCGACGATAATGACCGACGCTTCGATTGCCGATAAGGTGTATATGGAGCCGCTGACGCTTGAATACGTATCCAAAATAATACGCCACGAGCGTCCCGACGCTATTCTGCCGGGCATCGGCGGACAGACGGGGCTCAATCTCGCAATGCAGCTTGAAAAAAGCGGCGTTCTTAAGGAATGCGGTGTCGAGCTTCTCGGCACGAAGAGCGGTTCCATAGAAAAAGCGGAGGACAGGGAAAAGTTCAAAGAGCTCTGCGAGTCGCTCGGCGAGCCCGTTTTGCCGTCGGAGACGGCGTCGTCGCCGGAAGAAGGAAGAAAAGCGGCGGAAAGGATAGGTTATCCCGTCGTTTTGCGCCCCGCGTTCACGCTCGGCGGCACGGGCGGCGGATTTGCCGAAAATCCCGAAGAATTCGATTCTTTTATGAAAAATGCGCTTGAAATCTCTCCCGTAAAGCAGGTGCTTGTCGAGAAAAGCGTAAAGGGCTTCAAGGAAATCGAATACGAAGTAATCAGGGACAAAAACGACACGGCGATTACCGTCTGCAATATGGAAAACCTCGACCCCGTCGGCATTCACACCGGCGACTCCATCGTCGTTTGTCCGTCGCAGACGCTGACCAACAAGGAGTATCAAATGCTCCGCGACAGCGCGCTTAAAATAATAAGGGCGCTTGAAATTGAGGGCGGCTGCAACGTGCAGTTTGCGCTCGACCCGAATTCGTTCAAGTATTATCTCATAGAAGTAAATCCCAGGGTGTCGCGCTCGTCGGCGCTCGCCTCAAAAGCGAGCGGTTACCCGATAGCGAGGGTTTCGGCTAAAATCGGAATAGGCATGACGCTTGACGAAATAAGAATTGCCAACACCCCGGCGGCGTTCGAGCCGTCGCTCGACTATGTCGTTACCAAAATGCCGCGCTTTCCGTTCGATAAATTCGCCGACGCGAACAACACGCTTTCAACGCAGATGAAGGCGACGGGCGAGACCATGAGCATAGGCAGAACCTTTGAGGAGAGCCTGCTTAAAGGCATCCGCTCCCTGGAAAACGGCATATACCACCTGCATTTAAAGAAATTCGATGAATTTGATAAAGAAAAGCTTTTCGATTATATAAAAAACGGCACGGACGACCGCATTTACGCAATAGCGGAGCTTTTGAGAAAGGGCTGTTCCGTCGAAGAAATCGCGTCCGTTACGGCGATAGATAAGTTTTTCATATATAAACTCCGCAATATCGTAAAGACGGAGGAAGAGCTGAAATTACACCCGAACGACGTTGAAGAACTCGCTTTTGCCAAAAAAACCGGCTTTTCCGACAGGGAAATCGCCGAATTGTGGGGCAAAAAAGAGACCGACGTATATGAAATGCGCGTGAAAAACGGTATTTTCCCGGTGTATAAGATGATTGACACCTGCGCGTCGGAGTTTGCAAGCTATATTCCGTATTTCTACTCCACCTACGAGGAGGAAAACGAGTCGGCGGTGTCGGAAAAGCGCAAAATAGTCGTTCTCGGCTCGGGGCCCATCCGCATAGGACAGGGAATAGAGTTCGACTACTCGACGGTTCACGCGGTTCAGACGATACAGAAAGCGGGATATGAAGCGATTATAATAAACAACAATCCCGAAACGGTTTCGACCGATTATACCTGCTCGGATAAACTGTATTTCGAGCCGCTTTGCATCGAAGACGTCATGAACGTCATTCTGCTCGAAAAGCCGGAGGGCGTTATTGCGACTCTCGGCGGACAGACTGCGATAAATCTTGCAAAACCGCTCAAAGAGCGCGGAGTGAAAATCATAGGAACCGACTGCGACGCGATAGACCGCGCTGAAAACCGCGATTCGTTTGAAAAACTCCTGCTTTCGCTTGACATTCCCCAGCCGGAAGGCCGCGCCGTAACCGGTATGGAAGCGGGAGTCGAGGCGGCAAGGGAGATAGGATACCCGGTGCTCGTAAGACCGAGCTTCGTGCTCGGCGGCAGGGCGATGCAGATAGTCGCAAAGGAAGAATCCATGTGGGAATACCTCAAAAACGCGGTTGCGGTCGACGAGGATAAACCCGTTCTCGTGGATAAATATATAAAGGGCAAAGAAGTCGAAATCGACGCCGTCTGCGACGGAAAAAGGGTGTTCGTACCGGGCATTATGGAGCTTGTCGAACGCACCGGCGTTCATTCGGGCGACTCGGTCAGCGTTTACCCGCCTTACAGCCTTTCCGACAACGTTAAGAACACCATTCTCGACTACGCGGAAAAATTAGGCCTCGGCATAGGAATAAAGGGACTTTTCAACGTCCAGTTTATCGTCGATAAGAACGAAAAGGTGTACGTTATCGAGGTAAACCCCCGCTCGTCGAGGACGGTTCCGTTTCTTTCAAAGACGACGGGCTATTCCCTTGCAGATATCGGAACGCTCGCAATGCTCGGAGTAACACTTGAAGAACAGGGAATATATGAACGCTATCCCGCCGAAAAGAAGCGCTACTACGTAAAAGTTCCGGTATTTTCGTTCTCAAAACTGCGCGGAATGGATGCGTATCTCTCGCCCGAAATGAAATCCACGGGAGAAGCGATAGGTTATGACGGCAAACTGCACCGCGCGGGCTACAAGGCGCTGCTCGCGTCGGGACTTTCGCTTCTCGACTACGGAACGGTGCTGGTCAGCGTCGCCGACGAGGACAAGGCGGAAACCGTGCCGCTCGTGCGCAGATTTTACAATATGGGCTTCAATATCGAGGCGACCTCCCTTACCGGAGAAGTGCTTGAACAAAACGGCATTCATACGAAAATTTTAAGAAAGCCGAGCGAGGGAAGCACCGAAGTGCTCGATTCCATAAAGGCGGGGCATATAAGCTACGTCATAAACACGAGAGCCATTCTTTCGGGAATACATTACGGCGACGGCGTCGAAATCCGCCGCTGTGCCGCTTTAAACAATATAACGATGCTTACTTCTCTCGACACCGTGCGCATGGTGCTTGAAGTGCTTGAAGAAGTAAACCTCGGAGTTTCAACAATAGACGCAGAGTGAAAGGAGAGCACAAATGCACTTTACAAAAATGCACGGACTCGGAAACGATTATCTATACGTTTACGGAAAGGTCCCCGAAAATATAACGGAGCTTTGCACGAAGCTTTCCGACAGACATTTCGGCGCGGGCTCAGACGGAATGATATTCATCGAGCAGTCGGACGTCGCCGATTGCAGAATGCGCATATATAACGCCGACGGAAGCGAAGCGAAGATGTGCGGAA
>JAGADB010000160.1 GCA_017613815.1 Clostridia bacterium
GTAGTTGTGCGAATTTGCGATAAATAAGTTCTCCACAAAGTCCTCTTCCTTGGTGGACATGGCGGAAATACCTTTTCCGCCGCGCTTCTGCGCCGTGTAGGTGTCCACGGGCATGCGCTTGATGTAGCCCTGGTGGCTTATCGTGATGACGTAGTCCTTCTTTTCAATGAGGTCCTCGAGGACGATTTCGTTTTCGACCACTTCGATTTTGGTCCTTCTCTCATCGCCGTATTTGCGCTTTATTTCGAGAAGCTCGTCGCGTACTATGTCGAGAATGCTCATTTCGCTCGCAAGCGTTTCGGTAAGCTCCGCAATCTTCTTGTGAAGCGAATCGAGTTCCTCGAGCAGCTTGTCAATTTCAAGTCCCGATAACTTTCCGAGCGGCATCTGAACGATTTCAGTCGCCTGAATTTCGGTAAGTTCGAATACCTCGATCAATTTCTGCTTGACTTCCGGTATTCCGCCGGGAGTGTATCTTATGATTTTTATAACCTCGTCGATGTTGTCTATCGCGATTTTGAGACCTTCAACGACGTGCGCGCGCGCCTTCGCCTTGTCGAGATCGTACTGAATGCGCCTTCTCACGACAGTCGTCTGGTGCTCTATATAATGGTGGAGAATCTGCTTTAAGTTTAACGTTTTCGGCTCGCCCGAAACGAGCGCCAGCATGTTTATCGCAAAAGTGTCCTGAAGCTGCGTGTACTTGTAGAGGAGATTTAAAACGACGTTGGGATTTGCTTCGCGCTTTACTTCTATGACGATTCTCATGCCGTTTCTGCCCGACTCGTCGCGTATGTCGGAAATGCCTTCGATACGCTTGTCCTTAACGAGCTCTGCGATGCTGAGAACGAGGTTTGATTTGTTGACCTGATAGGGAAGCTCGGAAACGATTATCGACGTTCTGCCGCCATGCTCCTCAAAATCGGCTTTTGCACGGACGAAAACCTTGCCTCTGCCTGTCATGTAAGCTTCGTAAATTCCCGCCGTGCCGTGAATTGTGGCGTAAGTGGGGAAGTCGGGACCCTTTATGAAGTTCATAAGCTCCGTTACGTCTGCGTCGGGGTGGTACATAAGGTGAATCGTGCCGTCAATTACCTCGCTCATGTTGTGGGGAGGAATGTTCGTCGCCATGCCGACGGCAATTCCGACGGAGCCGTTGACTAAAATGTTCGGAAATCTCGAGGGGAGAACCGACGGCTCTGTGAGCTTGTTGTCAAAATTCGGAATGAAATCGACTACGTTTTTGTCGATGTCCGACATCATTTCGTCGGCAAGACGCGCCATTCTCGCTTCGGTGTAACGGTAAGCGGCTGCGCCGTCTCCGTCAATGTTGCCGAAGTTTCCGTGTCCTTCGACGAGCGGATACCGTAGAGAAAAAGGCTGCGCAAGACGAACGAGGGCGTCGTAAACCGACGCGTCGCCGTGCGGATGATAGTGGCCGAGCACGTTTCCGACGGTTGTCGCCGATTTGCGGAACGGCTTGTTGTAGGTGAGCCCGTCTTCCTTCATCGCGTAAAGAATGCGCCTGTGAACGGGCTTTAAGCCGTCTCTCACGTCGGGAAGGGCTCTGTCGACTATAACCGACATGGCGTAGTCAATGAAAGACCGCTTTACCTCCGATCCGATTTCGACCTGTGTAATGCTTTTTCTGTTGTTCAGTTCGTCCATTCCAAATTTTCCTCCAAAATTATTTCAGAAATAAATGATTTACGGCTCATTTTCGCTTAAATACTGCTCTTCAAGTTTTCTTCTGTTTTCCTGTATCTGCCTTGCGCTCTTTTTGGCAAGGATTTTCTTTTCCTCAATAAGACGTCTCGCCTGGTCAAGGGAACTGTGGTATAACATCGCCACGTCTAACTGACTGTCCTCGTAGTAGGTGTAGTCCTTGAAGGTGTTTATCGCGTCGGTGATGTAGGTTACCGTCTCGTCGTTCAAATTTCCGTCGGCGACAGAGAGGAACGAGCGCTTCTGCATAACCCATACCGCATTTTTCGTCGAGTCGTCCCAGATTCCGTCAACCTTTTCGTCTATGAGTAAATCCATCATGTTAAGACGCTTTTCAAGCGCAAGACACGCCTCGTTTTCTTCTCCGTAAACGATGGTCTTGTAGTTTTCGTGGTTGAAATATTCAAGCTTCGGGAAATCGTATAAAAGCTCTACGTTGCTTATTTCAAGATCGGGAATAAGCCCGATTTCGTTGTAGCTCTGCTTGTTTATGTCGAGAATTTCGTAAGTCGTAATCGTTATGTAATCGCCGGTCGCAAGCGTGTAAATCGACTGACCGATAGCTTTTCCGACGGAGGTTTGTCCGACGAGCACCGCGCCCGCTTTGGTTTTAAGGATGTTTGCCATAAGCTCCGCCGCACTTGCCGTGCCGCCGTCTATCAGAACGGATATGCTGTCGAAGGAGAACTTTCCGTTTGTGGAGATAATCGGCTCAAGGTCCTCAAGCTTTCTCGAGTGGAAGTAGCACATAACGTCGTTTTGATCTACAAAGTTTTCAGCCATCGAAAGCGCATAGTCGAGCGCGCCGCCGCCGTTGTCCCTCAAATCTATTATCAGCTTCTTTACGCCGTTTTGAGAGCACTTCGATAAAAGATCGTAAAATCCGTTTACGGTTGCGGGGTCCAGAAAACTTGAAATCGCAATATATTCAACGCCTTCTTTTTCGTAATAGGCGTAAGTAAGCTCGCTCCGGAAAACGTCTTCTTTTCTGAGCCTGAATTTAAACGTTTCGTCTCCGCGTACGGCGGTAAACGATATTTCGGGGTTGTAGTCGTCGTATTTTCCGTCGGCGTTCTTTTCGCAGAAGAATAAATACGGCCTTTTCATCATGGCTGAAATCGCGTTCCAGCCGAGGCCTTCAAGTTTTACTCCCGAAATCTCGGTTATGACGTCGCCTTTCACGATACCTGCTCTTTCGGCGGGGGAGCCGCTTAAAACGTCGTCAATTAAAAGACCTTCCGACACGGTTTCCGTCAGAATCCCGTATCCTAAGTTTTCCTCCGGGTCGAGATAACCCGAGGACGCCGAATGAAAGGCGCTGTACTTGTCCATCGTGCCGAGAAACGTGTTTAAAATCAGCTTGTAGTACTCGGGATGCTCTTCTATCAAGTCGCGGAAGAACCGGTCTATCGCCTCTTCACGCGTAAATGAGTATAGGTGCGTGTTTACGTAAAGGTCGACTATTTCGTTGAATAGATTGTATAAATATTCCGACGAGGAGTAAAACGGCATTATTCCGCGGCCGAAGCCGCCGCGGGAACCGAAGCCGCCGCTTTGCTGGCCGTTTTCCGCGCCCGATTCTTCTTTTTCCGCTGCCTCCGCTTCCGAGACCTTGCGGTCTATGTCGCTTAAATTCGTAGCAAAAGTGCTTACCGAAAACGTAAGAATAATCGCAAGCGAGAGTATGAGTGAGAGAAATCTTTTAAATAACATTGGAAACGCCTTGCCTTTCATAGCAAAAATCTTAATTTTTGTGTTCCGGACCGATTGACGAAGCGGTAATCGTAAAAGACGAAACCTCTGCAATCATACCGTTTATTTCTATACTGTATTTGACGGATAAGCTTCCGCCGTGTTCCGACATTTTGTTGTTTATTTCCGACGTGTCGACGCACAGACTTATGGGGGAGTGCATCGCGTCCTCGGAGTCCTCGGTTTTGGGCTCTTCTTCGTCGTCCGAAAAAGCGGAATCCTCAAGGGCTATGTAATTGCGCTTGCCCTCCTCGAAGATGATTTCCGCAACGTCGCTGTCGCTGCCGCTTAAAGTTACGACTCCGTTTTTGTAAATGTGAACGCACATTGGATTTTCGTCGTCGCCGTACCTTATGAAAAGTCCGTCGGAATCGGTGCTTACAAGAGAGCCCTCGGTGATGAATTCCACCTTTTTCGTGCAGTCGGGCATGGTTTTGAGCTCGTCGTACCGCGTGTACGGCAGCGTGTCCTCAAGAAGCGAGTCGCTTTCCTCTTTTGAAAGCACCGAAGGCGGGGAAAACGGGGGAAAGGACGGCTCTTCCGTAAAAGTATTTTCTTCCGCGTCGTCGGTAAATACGCTTTCGCCGTATACGTTCGAGAAAATATAATCGCAGGCAAAATAGTGCTTGCCGGATATTTTTATCGCAAAGTTGTTTTTGTTGAGTATTTTCATAAAATTTCCTTAAAAACGCTTATTTTTTGTATAAATATTTTTCCACGTCGATTTTGCTTATGTTTTCGACCTGCTCGCCGAGGAACAGCGACGAAATGCGCATAAAGTTGTACGGCTCGTCGCTCACGAAGTAGCGCGTAACGCCGGGCCCTTCCGTTTTTGCGATTCCTTTTTCGTAAAGGAAGTTTTTGAGCGCGTGCGCCGAGGCCCTTCCCGAGTCGACGATTTTAACCTTTCCGAACTTCTCGTCGGCGGCCTTTGAAATGATGTTTTTGATGAGCGGATAGTGCGTGCAGCCGAGAATAATCACGTCGGGAGCAAAATCATCAAGCTTCGAAAGATATTCGTTTACGATTTCCTTCGTTACGCCGCAGTCCTCGTTTATGTATCCGTTTTCCACAAGCGGAACGAACATCGGACAGCCGACGCCCATAACGGAAACGGATGGATTTATAGCCGCAATCGCCTTGTCAAACGCTTTCGCACTTATCGTGGAGGGCGTTGCAAGCACGGCGATTTTGCCTTTTTCGGTGAGCTTTACCGCTTCCGCGGACGCGGGCTCAACCACGCCGAAAATCGGTATTTCAAACGAACTTTTCAGAACTCCGAGCGCGGTGGAGCTTACGGTGCCGCAGGCGATAAGAACGGCTTTCACCGAATTTGTAAGTAAAAAATTCATATCGTCGCACGCGTATTTTATAATCGTCTCCGCCGAGCGCGTTCCGTATGGAAGGCGTCCCGTGTCGCCGAAATAAACAATATTTTCATTTGGAAGTATTTCCTTTAATTCTCTTACGGCGGTAAGTCCGCCTAAGCCCGAATCGAATACGCCTACCGGAAGCTCGTTTATACTCATTCTGCCGACCTCGTAAAGACATTTTTTAAAAGATTTTTCGCCCTTATATATATAATATATATAGTTATATCATATTATAGCACAAAACAAAATCAAAGTCAACAAAAATAAAGAAAAGCAAACAAAAAAAGCCCCGCGTCATGACGCGGGGCTTTGAAAACCGTAAAAATCACCTGATATCTTCCCTGCGGAAGTATTTTCCGAGCGGTTTGTAGATAAGCATGGCGACAATTTCGGTAAAAATAATCTCAAACAGCATGTACCAGCCGTTGTATAAGAAAGAGTAGAACCAGACGTTGGTCATCGTCATGTTCATGAACTCCTCGGGCATCCATTCGCCCCAAATCCACGCGCCGGTGATAAGATGACAGAGAAAACGGAGGGTAAACGATAAGAGAATACCGAAGAAAACCGCTTTTCTCGTGTTTCCAAAGATACCTGATAAGCCTATGAACGTGTAGGCGATGATGTAGTCAAGGAAAATCACGCCGAACACCATTACGGCACTCGTAACGTAGCTTACGTTGTCAAGTCCCAGAACGAGCTGCAGCGCGCTGTAAACGAACGCGGTCGCAACGCCCCATTTCCAGCCCCAGCGGTGGCTGCAGAATACTATGGGAAGCATGCTTACGACAGTAACTCCGCCGCCGAAAGGCAGGTCTATCTTGATGAGGCTCAGAACCGTTGCAAGCGCGATAAACAGGGCGCTTTCAACGAATTTACGGATTGTGATGCTGTTTTTGCTTTTTGTCATAAAAAATTACCTCCAAGCCGGATTCCCGGCAAAAAAATTACCGCACGAAACATATCGGTGCGGTAATTTGCGCTTTATAAAACTCCCTACGCCGGTATTATCCGTTTAACAGGTTCAAAGGGTTCGGAAAAGTCCGTCTCAGCCGAAATGACGGCACCCCTGATATATTTATGCGGTGGTCAAGTGATATTATAGAATATCAATCGGAATTTGTCAATAAATTCCGGTTATCTTTTTGAAAGAACTTCTCTTTCGTATTTTTCTATTTCTTCAAACCACGATTTGTCGGAAACAACGCCGCATCTTTCGCAGTATTCCGCCCATACGTCGCCGAACGGAAGCATTTTGCACTCTTCCTGCATTACCATAAGCTCTGTAAAGCGGCTTTCGTCCTGAAGCTTTTTGAGCATGCCGTTCGGAGTGCACATAGCGGAGAGAAGCGCCTTCTGCCAGCTTCTGAAACCAACCGCCCACGCGGCGATTCTGTTTATGCTCGCGTCAAAGTAGTCGAGGGCCATGTAAACTCTGTCAAGAGCGCCGTTTCGTACAATTTCCTTTGCCATTTCCTTGGTTTCGTCGTCGAATAAAAGCACGTGGTCGCTGTCCCAGCGCACGCCTCTCGTGATGTGGAGCGCGATTTCGGGGAAGAAGCACAGCAGCGCGGGAATTTTGTCGGAAACGACCTCCGTCGGATGATAGTGTCCGTTGTCCATAAGGGGCAGACA
>JAGADB010000161.1 GCA_017613815.1 Clostridia bacterium
AACCTTTCCGTAGGGGGTGTCGATGGTTTCTGTAATACGGTATATATCCGTTTCGAAAATCTCGTTCAAGACGATTTCCTGCGTAAGTTTACGTCTTATTTTCGCGTTTTTGTTATGGTGTTCCCAGTCTGTAACGTTATCGAGTCTTACGAAAGTCGTAAGCGACTGCTCTCTCGTATAGGTGCCTTTCGGGTCGAACAGCGTTTCGGACACGCCGTTCATAATGCCGTAGAAAACGCAGAATTTCACGTCCGAAACCGCCCAGTCGGATATCTCGTCCTTGTCGGCAAACTCAAGTTCCTTATAGGTCATGCCGCTCGAATAGGAGCTATAAACTCTTGCGAGCATCGCGGCGGCCTGCTCTCTCGTAATACAGCTGTCGGGGTCGAAAAGTCCGTTTCCGATGCCGTTTACTATCTGCGCTTTTGACGCCATAATCACGTATTCGTCGTCGGTATCGGTGAATTCTATGCCGGGAGTTATGGTGTCAACCACGTTTTTGAACTCTTCATGTGTATAGCCGAGTTCCTTTTCCATAAAACGCACCGCAAGGTTCGCAAATTCCATTCTCGTTATCGGAGAAGTGTAATCCATCTGCAGAATCGGCGGAACGTAGCCCTCGTTTATCGCGTCGCTTACGTATTCTTCAGCCCAGTCCGACGGGCCTTCCGCCTGAACGCAGAAGCTTGCGGAAGCGATTATCACGGAAAGCGTTAAAACGGCAATTATTCCGAGCTTTTTCATAAAAACACTCCCTTTCGGTATTATTATATCATACATTTTTTAACACTTCAATCAATTTTACAAAAAAATACGGCTCTTTCGAGCCGTATTGTTGTTTTATTCAAAGATTAAAACGGATATGCCGCTTCGTCGCACACAAGAGTTACGTCGGGATGGAACTGAAGTATCGACGCGGGAACATGCGGGTCAACCTTGCCCCAGAAGGTCTTTTTCAAGATTTCCTTCTTGTCGGCGCCGGTTACCATCATAACTATCTTCTTTGCAGCCATAATGGTTCCGATGCCCATCGTAACCGCCGCTCTCGGCACTTCGTCCGCGCTGTTGAAAAATCTCTTGTTTGCGTTTATCGTCATTTCGGTAAGCTTTACCTCGTGAGTCTTTGCGGGGAAGCAGTCGTCGGGTTCGTTAAATCCTATATGTCCGTCGTGTCCTATTCCGAGAAGCTGCAGGTCAACGCCGCCCCACGCTTCGATTTGTCTTTCGTACGCGTCGCACATTGCTTCAACGTCTTCGGCGAGTCCCAAAGGCACTATCGTGTTTTCGGGTCTTATCGAAATGTGGTTAAAGAGGTTATCCTGCATAAATTTGCGGTAGCTCTGCTCGTGATTGGGCGCGAGTCCCTTATATTCGTCGAGGTTTGCCGAGCGCACTCTCGTAAAGTCGATTTTTCCCGCTTTTTCGCGCTCTATGAGCTCGCGGTAGAGCGGCAGAGGCGTCGAGCCGGTTGCAAGTCCTATTACGCAGGCGGGTTTTTTCGCGATTTCCGCTTCAAACACGTCTGCTGCGAATTTTCCCGCTTCTTCGGGGTTCTTTGCTACAATTACTCTTGCATGATACATTTTAATCTTTCTCCTTTAATGCAGATTATCGGTATTTTTCCGTTCTTTGTTATATTATAGCAGATTATACTCCTTTTTTCAAGCGGCGCATCTGTTCAGCTTCTGTGCATCCGTTTTCAACGGTATAACCTTTAAGCGGAACTATCTTTTCGTGGATTGCGTCGAGAATCCAGCTTGCCTGCGGGAAGAAGTACTTATCGAATTCGAACGGAGGCGTTATCCAGTTGCGCGCGCCGACAACTACGGGCGGTGCGTCAAGGTCGTCGAAGCAGAGTTCGGTTATGTTCTTTGCAACTTCGCTCATAAACGAGCCTCTTGCGCATGCGTCGGATACGAGCACTACGCGTCCCGTCTTTCTTACCGACTCAACGATCTTTGTATAGTCGAGCGGAACGAGGGAGTGGATATTGAGAACGTCGGCTTCCATTCCGTATTTTTCGCTGAGTTCCTTTACCGCGTCCATCGCTCTGTAAAGCGCCGCGCCTATCGTGAGAACCGTTATGTCCTTTCCGTCGCGGACCTTATTAACGTCGCCGATTTCTATTTCATAGCGTTCAGCGGGAACTCCGCCTTCGTGGAACTGTTCGCCCACGTCGTAAATTCTCTGGCTTTCAAAGAACACTACGGGGTCGGTGCCTTTAAGCGCCGATTCCATAAGTCCCTTGGCTTCCCAAGGCGTTGCGGGGAAGCAAACCTTAAGTCCCGGGATATACGCGCAGAGAGCAGTCCAGTCCTGGCTATGCTGTGCGCCGTATTTCGAGCCCACCGACACGCGCAGTACGACCGGCATCTTGAGTATGCCCGCCGACATTGCCTGCCATTTGGACATCTGGTTGAATATTTCGTCGCCCGCGCAGCCGATAAAGTCGGCATACATAAGTTCTACGAGCGCGCGGCCGCCGGAAAGCGCGTAACCTACGGCGGTGCCGACGATTGCGGCTTCCGCTATGGGCGCGTTGAAGAGACGGCAGTGAGGTACGGCGTCCATCATTCCGCGGTATACGGCAAACGCGCCGCCCCAGTCGCGGCAGTCTTCGCCGTAAGCGATGAGCGTCGGGTCCTCGTAAAGTCTGTCGTAAATTACTTCCGACAGAGCGTCGCGGAGGTTGAAGAGTTTCATCTTGGAAACGGGCTGTCCGTCAACTATCGGGCATCTGCTCTTTTCCTTGATCTTCTTATAGGAGGGAACTTCCTCTTTCGGCATTAAAACTTCGGGTTCTCTGTCGTCGAATTTTTCGACTTTTTCGTTCGAGAACATCGTGCGTTCAACTACGAGCGGATCGGCCTTGAAATCAACGTAGGGGCTGACAGCGGGGTCTGACGCCGCCTTGCATATCATAGTCATTCTCTCTTTTACTTCGGCGAGAATGTCTTCAAATTTACCGTCGGAAGCGACTCCCGCGTCAACGAGCGATTTTCTGTAAGTGATGATCGGGTCGACTTCGCGCCATGCTTCGATTTCTTCCTTGGTGCGGTATGCGTTCTGGTCCGACGTGGAGTGTCCGGAATAACGGTAGGTAATGGTGTCGAGAAGAACGGGGCCCTTGCCTGCTCTGAGTATCTCGAGCTTTCTTTCCATAGCGTCGATAACCGCAAGAGGATTGAAGCCGTCAATACGCTCAGCGTAGAACTGAGTCGGGCTGATACCCGAGCCTATGCGCGCGAGCATATCGTAGCCCATCGTCTCGCCTCTCGTCTGGTCGCCCATACCGTAGGAGTTATTGAATACGTTATAAAGTATCGGCATGCCGCCCTTATGGCTTTCCCAAAGGGTTTCAAACTGGTCCATTGCGGCGAAGTTCATAGCTTCCCAAACGGGGCCTCTCGCCATGGAGCCGTCGCCGGAGTTGCATACTACGATACCCTGCTTGCCGTTTAGTTTCTTGAAGAGCGCGGCGCCCGTGGAAATTGCGCCCGAGCCGCCCACTATCGCGTTGTTCGGGTAAATACCGAACGGAAGGAAAAACGCGTGCATCGAGCCGCCCATACCTTTATGGAAGCCCGTGGAGCGTGCGAATATTTCGGAAAGCGTTCCGTAGAGGATAAATCTTATTGCGAGTTCCTTAACGTCGCTTACGGGTCCGAGCTTTTCGGTAGCTCTTAAAGCGGAGCCGCCAAGGAAGCCTTCCATTATGTCCATAAGTTCCTTTTCGGAGAGCTTCTGGATACACGAAAGCGCCTTTGAGAGAATTTCCGAGTGGCTGCGGTGCGAGCCGAACGAAAAGTCGTTCCGGTCGAGCAGATATGCCTGGCCGACTGCCGCCGCTTCCTGTCCTATCGACAGATGCGCGGGTCCCGGATAGGTCGTTTCAATTCCGTTGTAAACGCCCTGCGTCTTTATGAGGTTGAGCATCGACTCGAATTCGCGCAGAATTGCGATATCGCGGTAAATGCGCACGAGGTCGTCGTCCGAAAAACGTTTTCTCTCTTCCTTTATCGTCTTATTGTAAACGTTTACCGGGATGTCGTTGAAGGTGATTTTGCCGGGAGCGCGGGTCTCGGCGGGGTCAACAAATAAACTCTTTGGCATTTTTCTTCCTCCTTATATCTGAAAAACAGCTTCTCTTATTATTTCGGCAACGGTCGGATGCGGGAACACAAGTTTCTTGAGTCTTTCGGGTGTGAGTTCCGTATCCACCATCATCGTTGCGGTCATTATTATTTCCGACGCGTACGAGCCTACCATCTGGCAGCCGACAACGCGTTTCTTTTCGGTGTCGACAACCAGCTTGATAAAGCCCTTGCCGCCTTCGGTTTCGGCGACGTAGCGTCCTGCGTAGGTCATGGGAAGTTTGACTTCCTTAACCTTCATTCCCGCCTTTTCGGCGTCATCTTTGCCATATCCTACGCTTGCAACCTCGGGGTCCGTATATATTACGGACGGAATTACGTCGTAGCGCATCTCGTCGGTCTTGCCGAGCATATGGTTTACCGCGACCTCCGCTTCTCTGTAAGCGGTGTGCGCGAGCATTACCTTGCCGTTGCAGTCGCCTATCGCGTAAACGCCCGAAACGTTGGTGCACATATGTCTGTCGGTCTTTATTGCGGCTCTGTCCATCTCGATTGAAAGGGTTTCAAGGCCTATACCCGCCGTAGACGGTCTGCGGCCTGCCGAAAGAAGCACTTCATCGCATTTTACTTCCTTCTTTTCGCCGTTTTCTTCGTAGATTACGCTGTCTTTGGTGAGTTCAAGCACTTTGCACGAGAGTTTAAACTCCATTCCCCTCTTTGTGAAGGCGTCAGTCAGCACTTTGCATATTTCGGGGTCGGTTGCGCCCGCAATTTTCGGCATCATTTCGATAACCGTTACAGGC
>JAGADB010000162.1 GCA_017613815.1 Clostridia bacterium
GTTCCCGTTATTCCGAAAATTCTTCTTACGCCCGCCGCAACCGAGCTTTCGGAAATTATCTTGAAAAGTCCGAGCTTTGCGGTATTATCGACGTGCGTGCCTCCGCAGAGTTCTATCGAATAGTCCCCCATTTTAACGACTCTTACGGTGTCGCCGTATTTTTCTCCGAACAGCGCCATTGCGCCCATTTTCTTTGCGGAATCCACGTCCGTCTCGATTGTATTTACGTCAAGCGCATTCAGGATCTGTTCGTTTACCTTTTCTTCGACGGAAGCAAGTTCCTCTTTCGTCATTGCCGAAAAATGCGTAAAGTCAAATCTGACGTAGTTTTCGTCGACGTAGGAGCCCGCCTGCTCAACGTGCGTTCCGAGCACTTCTCTGAGCGCCGCCTGAAGAAGATGCGCCGACGAGTGATTTCTTGCGATGGCTTTGCGTCTCTTTACGTCTATCTGCGCTTCCGCCATGTCGCCCACGCAAAGCGTTCCGCTTTCCATTCTGCATATATGAATGAATACGCCGTCGGTTTTCTTTGTGTCGATGACGGTAACAGTCGCTTTATCGGTTGTAACCGTGCCGCTGTCGCCGACCTGACCGCCGCTTTCGGCATAGAAAGGCGTTTTATCGAGAATCAAACTGAATTCGCCCTCGGATATTTCGTCAAGCTCCTTATCCTCGTCGATAATCGCGAGCACTTTACATTTACACGAGTTTTCGGTATATCCCGCAAATTCGGTTTTGGGAAGCGAGCTTAAAAACGTCTTTGAAGCGTTGCTCCAGCCGGAGAGATTCGCCCTTGCGTTTCTTGCGCGTTCCTTTTGCTCCTTCATAAGTTCGAGGAATTTGTCCTCGTCTATTTGTATTCCCTTTTCGTGCGCGATTTCTCTCGTAAGGTCAATCGGAAATCCGAATGTATCGTAGAGTTTGAACACGTCTTCGCCGGAGATGGTCTTTGAACCGTTATTATTTGCCTCTTCCATATATCCCGAAAGGATATTGAGTCCCGTATCTATCGTCGAATCGAATTTTTCTTCCTCGACGCTTATGATTTTCTGAATATAGTCTTTCTTTTCCGAAAGTTCGGGGTATCCCGCCTTGTTTTCCTGAATTACGACCTCGCTGAGATCGGAAAGAAAGGCGTGGTTTATTCCGAGCAGTTTACTGTGTCTTGCGGCGCGTCTAATAATTCTTCTTAAAACGTATCCTCTGCCCTCATTTGAAGGGAGAATGCCGTCGCTTATCATAAATACCGAGCTTCTTATATGGTCGGTTATTACGCGTATGGAAATATCATCCTTTTCATTTGCGCCGTAGGTCTTATTTGCGACCTCGCAGACCTTATCGAGTATGCGTCTTATGGTATCGACCTCGAACATATTGTCAACGCCCTGCATTACGCACGCAAGTCTTTCAAGTCCCATACCGGTGTCGATATTCTTGTGCGCAAGTTCGGTATAATTGCCTTTTCCGTCGTTGTTGAACTGCGAAAATACGTTATTCCATATTTCCATATATCTGTCGCAGTCGCAGCCGGGCTTACAGTCGGGCGAGCCGCAGCCGTACTTTTCGCCTCTGTCGAAATATATTTCCGAGCAGGGTCCGCACGGGCCTGAGCCGTGTTCCCAGAAATTATCCTCTTTACCGAGTCTTACGATGCGTTCCTCGGGAATGCCTATCATATTTTTCCAAAGGTCGTACGCCTCGTCGTCTTTTTCATAAACCGACGGCCAAAGCAGGTCCTTCGGCATTTCGAGCGTTTCGGTGAGGAATTCCCACGCCCAGGTTATTGCCTCTTTTTTGAAATAGTCTCCGAAAGAGAAGTTGCCGAGCATTTCAAAATACGTGCCGTGTCTTGCCGTGATACCCACCCTGTCGAGGTCGGGCGTGCGGATGCACTTCTGGCAGGTAGTTACTCTGTTTCTCGGCGGAGTTACTTCTCCCGTGAAATACTTTTTCATCGGCGCCATGCCGGAGTTTATTAGCAAAAGGCTTTTATCGTTATTCGGAACGAGAGAAAAACTCTTGAGCCTCAAATGTCCTTTGCTCTCAAAAAACGACAGATATTTTTCTCTGAGTTCGTTTAATCCTGTCCACTTCATTATACTGTTTCCTTTCCTTTTATGAGAAAGCACTAAACCTTTTCTCACAATAATTCAAATTAAATGATACACCAAAATATGCGCATTGTCAAGTTTTTTCACCTGCCGTTTTTACCCTTTTGTTTTTATACGTTTGTGATTGACAAACCCCCACCGTTATGATATACTTTATTGGTAAATATATGCGCACCTGTGGCGAAACTGGCAGACGCGCCAGACTTAGGATCTGGTGTCTTTGACGTGGGGGTTCAAGTCCCTTCAGGTGCACCATTTTTAAGGGGTGTTTTTATGATAATCAATAAATTTGTCGGTTCTTCCGATATGATTTATGACAGATTCAGGGAAAGAGAGTCGTTAAACGGCCTCTGGCACTACGCGCTGGACCAGTACAACTCGTTTCTGATTCAGGAATGGTTCCACGAGCCGCCTTTTGATATCTTGGGCAACTCAAAACCCCTCGACTACACGTTTGACGAGTGGGAAACGATGATGCTCCCCTGCTGCTGGAACAATTTTGACAAAACGTACTTACTTTACGAGGGCATTATGCTGTTTACGCGCAAGTTCCTTTACAGACCGCAAAACAAAAACGAGCGCGTAATTTTGAAAATCGGCGCCGCAAACTACGTTTGCAGTCTGTTTCTCAACGAAAAGTACGTCGGTTCGCACAAAGGCGGAAGCACTCCCTGCTATTTCGACATAACCGACTATCTTATGCTTGAAAACCGCATTTTCATTCACGTTGACAGCGCAAGGCGCGACGAGCAGATTCCCCCGTCGATAACCGACTGGTTCAATTACGGCGGAGTTTACCGCGATATCGAAATTTTCCGCGTACCGAAGGTTTTCATAAAAGATTTTCAAATTTCGCTTGAACCTAACGGAAAATTCAACAAAATCCGCGCGTCGGTAACAATGTCGGACAAGTCTCCGAAAAAAGCCGTTCTTTCTATAAAAGAACTCGGAATATCCAAAGAAATTCCGTTAAAAGACGGAAAGGGCGAAGTCGTTTTCTCGGCAAATCCCGAGCTTTGGTCTCCAGAAAACCCGAAATTATACGACGTAACCGTCAAATGCGCAAAAGACGAAATTAAGGACAGAGTCGGCTTCCGCGAAATACGCGTAAACGGGCTTGACATCCTTTTAAACGGAAAACCGATATTCCTTCGCGGAATAAGCTGCCACGAGGACGACCCCGATCACGGAAAGGCGCTTAACGATGAAGACAGACTTGAAAATCTGCTTCACGCAAAAGAGCTCGGATGCAATTTTATGAGGCTTGCGCACTATCCGCACAGTGAAAAGACGGCTCAGCTCGCAGACGAAATAGGTCTGCTTCTCTGGGAAGAAATACCGGTTTACTGGGACGTTCATTTCAGCGACAAAAACACTTATGCCGACGCTGAAAACCAGCTTTGCGAGCTTGTAAAGCGCGATTTCAACCGCGCAAGCGTTATAATCTGGTCTGTCGGCAACGAAAACCCCGACACCGATGAGAGATTCAAATTTATGGGAAAACTCGCCGACAAATCGCGCCGCATTGACAAAACGAGGCTCGTTTCGGCGGCATGTCTTGTAAACTCAAAGAAAAACGCAATAGAAGACAGACTTGAACAGAAGCTTGACGTTATAGGTATAAACGAATACTGCGGCTGGTACACGCCGCACTGGGAATCGCTTCCCGAACTGTTTGAAAACAGCGACCCGAAAAAACCCGTTATTATTTCTGAATTCGGAGCCGACGCTCTGCCCGGACACCGCGGACTCATTACCGACAAGGGCACCGAGGACTGCCAGGCGTACATATACGAGCGGCAGACGAAGCAGATTGCGAAGATACCTTACGTTAAGGGTATGACGCCGTGGATACTCAACGACTTCAGGTGCCCGCGCAGAACTTCCGTAATTCAGAAGTACTTCAACAGAAAAGGTCTGTTTTCGGCTGACAGAA
>JAGADB010000163.1 GCA_017613815.1 Clostridia bacterium
CGATTATATCCTCGTTTTCGCTCTCGGTTTTCTTTACGAGGTCGTATTCCTTTGATATGAAAAGGTCCCTTTCGATATCGGCATAGCACCTTGCGCAATGGGTAAGGTATCTGCCGGAAATATCGAATTCCAGACCGACGTAGCTGTCCGTCTTGCCCTTGCCGCGAGCCTTTTCGTACGCTCTGCCGCGCACTTTCGGCGGTTTTTCAAACGAAAAGTCCATTTTGTCGAGATTTTCGGGCGCAAGTTCAAAATCGAACGCTATTTCCTTATTTTCGCCGTTATATATCTTTGAAACGTCGATTTTATATCCGTTTTGCGTGTTTTTTTCGTTCATCATACGTCAAGGTTCGTTACGTATTTCGCGTTCTGCTGTATAAACGCGCGTCTCGGTTCAACCTTTTCTCCCATCAGCAGCGAGAAGGTTTCGTCCGCCTCCATGGCGTCCTCGATTTTAACCTGAAGAAGCGTTCTTCTCTCGGGGTCCATCGTGGTTTCCCAAAGCTGTTCCTTGTCCATTTCACCGAGACCTTTATACCGTTCGGCGTCTACGTTGACTCCTCCGAGTTCCTCTATATACATATCCCTCTCGGCGTCGGAGAACGCATATCTCGTCTGCTTTCCCTTGAACACCTTATAAAGCGGCGGCTGGGCGCAGTAAATATGTCCTTCTTCGATAAGCGGACGCATGTGGCGGAAGAAAAACGTGAGTAGCAGCGTCTTTATGTGCGCGCCGTCAACGTCGGCATCCGCCATTATTATTATCTTGCCGTATCTTAACTTTTCCATATTGAATTCGCTGCCGACTCCGCAGCCGAGAGCTATGATAATCGGCGTAATCTGCGTGCTCGAAAGAATTCTGTCGAGTCTTGCCTTTTCGACGTTCAGTATCTTGCCTCTCATAGGCAGAATTGCCTGGAATTTACTGTCTCTGCCGTCTTTCGCGGTGCCGCCGGCGGAATCTCCTTCGACGAGGAACAGTTCCGTGTTCTCAACGCCCTTATCGTTGCAGTCGGCAAGTTTTCCGGGAAGCGTCGTGCCTTCAAGCGCCGTCTTTCTTCTCGTGAGTTCCCTTGCCTTCTTTGCCGCCTCTCTTGCGCGGGACGCCGCTATGGCTTTTTCTATTATCGTTTTTCCGACTAAGGGGTTTTCCTCAAAATACGCGGCGAGTTTTTCGTTCATGAGCGCTTCGACAAACGGCTTTATGTCTGCGTTTCCGAGTTTGCTCTTTGTCTGTCCCTCAAACTGCGCCTCGGGAAGCTTTACGTTGATTACGGCGCAAAGTCCGTCTCTCACGTCCTCGCCCATGAGGTTTTTGTCGTCGGCCTTTAAGTAGCCGAACTTTCTTCCGTAGTCGTTGAGTATTTTTGTGAGCGCGTTTTTGAAGCCGGTCTCGTGCATACCGCCTTCAATGGTTCTTACGTTATTTGCAAACGAATATATCGTCTCGTCGTATTTGTCGTTGTACTGCAGTGCGATTTCGCAGGAAACGTCGTCCTTTTTGCCCGAGACGTATATTACGTCGTTATGGAGCATATTCGCGTGCTTTTTGGAGTTGATATGCTCTACAAAGCTCTTTATACCGCCTTCGTAGCAGAGCTCGACGGTCTTTTTCTTTTCCGCCTTCGCCTCTTTTGCCTCCTCGATTGCCTCTTCCTCGGCGAGTTCTTCCTCCTCGTCGTCGATATATTCGGATATTTCGAGCGCCTTTTCTTCGGTATCGGGTCTTAAATCGATGAGTTCTATCGTCAGTCCCGCATTCAAGAACGCCTGCTCGCGAAGCATCGAGAGCACCGTCTGATATTTTACGACTATCTCGTCGAAAATCTCGTCGTCGGGCATAAAACGAACGTATAAACCGTGTTCGTCGGTATCTCCGACTTCCTTTATCTGACGTGCCACTTTTCCTCTTTCGAAGCGTTCGGTGTACTTTTTGCCGTCGTGGCAGTTTACTATCTCGGTCCATTCCGAAAGCGCGTTCACAACCGACGCGCCTACGCCATGCAGACCGCCGGAAATCTTATATCCGTCGCCGCCGAATTCTCCGCCGGCGTGAAGGACCGTGAACACCACTTCAAGCGTGGGTATTCCCATTTTGGGATGAATGCCCGCGGGAATTCCTCTTCCGTTGTCCTTAACCGAGATACTGTTATCCTCGTGGAGCGTAACGGTTATTCTGTCGCATATTCCGGCAAGGGCTTCGTCAACCGAGTTTGTAACTATTTCGTATATAAGATGGTGAAGTCCCTTTTCCGAAGTCGAGCCGATATACATACCCGGTCTTTTTCTAACCGCTTCGAGTCCTTCAAGGACCTGAATCTGACTCTCGTCGTACTTATGAGCGTTTACGTCCACTTCGGTATCCGTTGCCTTTACTTCTTCGTCAAAGTGTTCGTTTTCGTAATTTTTGATTTCCAACATCTCTTTCTCCTCAATTTATATTACTCTTATTTTTTCCGTATCAAAGATATTTTGACTGCCTCTTCCACCGTCCGTAAACGGAGGCGCTGGAAAGGGTGGTTATATACGCCTTTTCTTTTCTGCCCGACAGAAATACCACGAAGGATTTCGGTATGTCGGTTCCGACGGTTTCGAGCCGCTTTTTGCGCTCAAGGTCGGAGAGGTATCTTTTGGTATCCACTCCCGTGCTTGCGGTGTCGAGGTTGAACACGCCGAGCACGTCTTTTTTGTAAAGCACGGTTGAAGCGCCGATGTTTATGAGCGGATGGTCCTTTTTAGTCTCGGTTTTTTTCATTATTAATCCTCTTTCGGCTTGTCGGGATAATATCTTCCCTTGTCCACCTTTACGTAATTAACGTTTTTTACGCCTTTGGGCGCTGTTTTGTCGCAGTGGGTTATTACCGCCTGCTTATCTTTTATAAGCGTATAAAGCGCCTTTTTTCTCTGCGAATCGAGCTCTCCGAGAAGGTCGTCGAGAAGCAGCACGGGATATTCGCCGGTGATGTTCTTGAATATTTCGCCCTCAGCAAGCTTTATTGCGAGAATTGCGCTTCTCTGCTGTCCCTGAGAGCCGAATGACCTTGCGGAAAACTCGGAAACAGCTTCCTCGTTTTCGCCGTTTTGCGCTTCCTCGGGAATTGTCTCTTCACTGCCGTTTTTTGAAATATAAAACGCGAGGTCGTCTTTGTGGGGACCGTGTATGGTCCTTCCCTGCTTTATTTCGCTCTGCATATCGGAAATGAATATTTCCGCGTATCTGTTTTCGGTAAATTCCGCGTCGGAAAAGTTTTCCTTGGTCGCGGAAAGGTACCTGACGTCTAAATTTTCCTTTGAGGAAGTGAGCCCTGCGTACATTTCCTTCGCATATACCTTAAGGCTGTCCGCAAGCCCGCTTCTCTGCTTTACGAGCACCGCGGACGCCTTGGCGAGCTGAGCGTTCAGCACTTCGAGGTAATCCTTGTCTATTTTTGCGCCGAACGACGCTTTTCGCAGGTACGCGTTCTTCTGCGTAAGGGTTTTTATATAGTTGTTTAAGCAGTACACGTATCTCGGGCTTATCTGGGAAAGCGCCATGTCCATAAAGCGCCTTCTCTCTTCGGGACTGCCTTTTATAAGCGACATATGTCCCGGTGTGAAGAGCACGGCGCGGAAGTTTCCCAAAAACTCCGACGCTTTCGACAGTTCGTATTCCTCAAAAGTCATGCGCCTTACAAGCTCAGAATCCTTACTTTTGTGCCAGGTAACCGACATTTTTCTTTCGTCGTTTCCGCTCGAATAGGTTATCTCCGCAAACGCGGTATCTTCGCCTTTTCTTATGACTTCGTTCTCGTAGCGCGTCCTGAAGCTCTTTCCCGACGCGAAAACGTACGCGCATTCGAGGGTGTTGGTCTTACCAGAAGCGTTTTGTCCGTAAAGCACGTTTATGCCGTCTTCAAGTTTTAAAATCTGCGGTTCGAGATTCCTGAAATTTTCGGTCTTTAACGAAACGAGCTTCATTTTATTTAACCTTTTTGTTGCCGCGGATGACCGTTCCCGCGATGAATTTCGGGAGTTTCATCATACGTCCCGCCCTCGACGGGTTTTTCTTCAATCTGTAAAGCCATTCGAGGTTGTGTTTTATATAAAAGTCGGGAGCTCTTTCCGCAACGCCCGCATACACGTCGAGCGAGCCGCCGAGAGCCGACGCGAATCTCACGTTTTCAAGCTTGCTTTTGTTGTCGTATATCCATTTTTCCTGCTTCGGCGAGCCGAGTCACACGAAAAGTATATTTGCGCCGCTTGAATTGATTTCCGCGATAATATCGTCGTTTTCTTCGGCGTTAAAATATCCGTCTCTTCCGGCATATTCAAATCCCGGATACTTTTCTGCGAGCTTTTCGGCGGCAATCTGCCACACGGCCTTCCTTTCGGGAGTTTCCTTTCCTCCGCCGAAAAAGAAGATTTTAAGTCCGTTTTCCGAAGCGTATTCAACTATCTTTTCTCCGAGCTCGACGCCCGCGACCTTTTCTTTAAGCGGTGTGCGCAATATCTTCGAGGCGAGTACCACGCCCGCACC
>JAGADB010000164.1 GCA_017613815.1 Clostridia bacterium
GCTAAAAATGGCGTGCCTTGGGGGACTCGAACCCTCGACCTACTGCTTAGAAGGCAGTTGCTCTATCCTGCTGAGCTAAAGGCACGTGCGGAATAAAAAAAGCACCTAAGTGCATTATTTATATTTGGAGCGGGTGACGGGAATCGAACCCGCACGGCCAGCTTGGAAGGCTGGAATTCTACCATTGAACTACACCCGCGTCAAGTTTAAACGCTCATATATAATAGCATAGTTTTTATTGTTTGTCAATACTTTTTTGCGAAAAAATAATTAAAAACGGGCGCCGCAAAGAGAAAATCGGGAGATTTACCTCCCGATTTTTCCCGACTTTTAAGCCATCTTGTAAATTAAAAGCGAAAACGTCGGATTTGTGAGCGTTCCCGTGCTTCCTCCCGTAATGTCGACGGTAAAATACAGATTAGTTCCCGTAGTCGTGAACGCAAAGACGTCTGTAAGGTTTGCGCCGCCGGATACTGCATACTGCTTTTCACCGTTTAAATTCGGCTGCACGGTAACCGTTGCTCCCTCCTCGGTTTCGCCGCCCAAAACAAAGTATGCGGCGTATTTTCCCTCGGGGAGAATTACGTTCTGCCCGTCAGTCGAAAGCGCAGTGCCGGTCTGCGAATCGGTAAGCGTAAGCGGCAGCGTGTCGCCGGTCGTAACGGTCGAAGCCGTCGTGTTGAAGTACGCGTAATCGAAAAGTTCCGCTTCCCCCGTCGCACCGGTAGGGCCGGTAGGTCCCGTGGCACCCGTAGCACCGGTTGCGCCCGTAGCCCCCGTGGGACCGATAGGACCCATGGGACCGGCAGGTCCGGGACGGCAGGCAGGGCGCGGCGGATAAGGCGTCGGGCGGACGCAGCCCTGCGGCGAAACGGGACAGTAACTTCCGTTCGATGCCGACGTTCCGGCAACGCTTCCGGAGGAAGAACATTCGGGAAGCTGGGAAGTTATCTGCAAAAACGGCGAATATCCCGGCACGTTGTATACTGCGCCCGAGTTTCCGTAGTTGGTCATAGAAAAGTTCCTTTCTCAGAAGTTTTAACGGAAAACATCCGTCTGTATATAATATGAAAAACACTTCTGTTTTGTCAAAGAAAAGAATATGATGTTACGGGAGTGATTTTATGACTTTTTCATTGTGCATGATAGTAAAAAACGGGGAAAAAACGCTCGAAAGATGCCTTGAAAGCGTAAAAGGCGTTTTTGACGAGATAATTATCGTCGATACCGGCTCTTTTGACAGAACCAAACCCGTATCGTTAAGGTACACCGATAAAATCTACGATTACGCGTGGAACGAAAACTTTGCCGACGCGCGCAACTACTCGTTTTCAAAGGCGAAAGGCGACTATATAATGTGGCTCGACGCCGACGACGTTCTGGAAAAATCCGAAAAGGAGAAACTGATTTCGCTAAAAGAGACGGCTTCCGCAAAAACCGACGTTTTTATGATGAAATATGCCGTTTCCTTCGACAAAAACGGCAGAGAGACCTTTACTTATTACAGGGAAAGACTGCTCAAAAGAGAAAGGAACTTCAAATGGAAGGGCTTCGTGCACGAGGTTATCACGCCGACGGGAAACGTCGAATTCTGCGATATTACGGTAAAGCATCTGCCGTCGGAAAGCGAAAACAGGGACCCCGCAAGGAACCTCAGAATGTACGAGAATTACGTGTCAAGAGGCGGAATTCTTGACGCAAGACAGAAATACTACTACGCGAGGGAACTGTATTATAACGGACGAAATGAAAAGGCATCGGCGGTGTTCGAGGACTTTTTGAGGGATAAAAGCGCGTGGCCGCCCGACAAACTCGGCGCCGTGTACGTCCTTTACGATATTTACGGAAAGGATAACCCCGAAAAAGCGGGAGAAGCGCTTGCAAAGGGGCTCGCAGGGGACTTCCTTGCGCCGCAGCTTTTCTGCCTTGCGGGCGACCGCATGCTTGAAAGAGGAAAATACAGAGAGGCGGTTCTCTGGTACAAAACGGCGCTTCTCTGCCCGAAGGATTACAGAAAATTCGGCTTTGTAACTGTGGACTACGAGGAATATTACCCTTATATGCAGCTCTGCCTGTGCTACGACAGACTCGGCGACCGCGTTACCGCAAACAAGTACAATATGAAGGCAAAAAACATCAAACCCGACAGCGAAGAGGTGAAATATAACGAAAAATACTTTGAAAACGTCTTAAAAGACGGAAAATTAAGCGAAAACGGTGTTGAAAACGAGAGCGAAATGTGATATTATAAATATGTAGGAAAAAACGGAAAATTAAAGGATAATGAAATGGATATAAGGAAAGAATCGCTCAAAAAGCACTATGAATGGAAAGGCAAAATATCGGTAAAGGCAAACGTAAAAGCGAATACGGCGGAAGCCCTTGCGCTTGCGTATACGCCCGGCGTTGCCGAACCGTGCCTCGCAATAAAAGACGACGTGAATAAGTCGTACGAGCTCACGAGAAGGTGGAACACCGTCGCCGTCATAACCGACGGCACGGCGGTGCTGGGACTCGGCGATATAGGACCCGAGGCGGGAATGCCGGTAATGGAGGGCAAATGCCTGCTTTTCAAGGAATACGGCGATATAGACGCCATTCCGCTCTGCATACGCTCAAAAGACGTCGACGAAATCGTAAAGACGGTGAGCTTGCTGCTCGGAAGTTTCGGCGGCGTGAATCTGGAGGACATTTCCGCGCCGAGATGCTTTGAAATAGAAAGGAAGCTCAAAGAGATTTCCGATATCCCGGTTTTCCACGACGACCAGCACGGAACGGCGGTTATCGCGCTTGCGGCGCTGATAAATTCTCTGAAACTTATAGGAAAGAAAATCGACGAAATAAAGGTCGTAATAAACGGCGCCGGCGCTGCGGGAAGCGCCATAGGCAGACTTATGCTGAGTTACGGCGTGAAAAATCTCATATTCTGCGACAAAAACGGCGCAATACGGCGAGGAGAAAAACAGCTCCACGAGGAGCACGAAAAACTTGCGCTCATAAGCAACCCGAATAACGAAAAGGGAACGCTTGAAGACGTAATACGCGGAGCCGACGCGTTTTTCGGGCTGTCAAAGCCGAAAATTCTGACCGAAAATATGGTAAAAAGCATGAATAAAGACGCGATAGTCTTCGCTATGGCAAATCCCGACCCCGAAATACTGCCCGATGAGGCAAAAAAAGCGGGCGCAAGAATAGTCGGCACCGGCAGAAGCGACTACCCGAACCAGATAAACAACGTCCTTGCGTTTCCCGGCATATTCAGGGGCGCGCTCGACGTGCGCGCAAGCGACATAAACGAGGAAATGAAGATTGCGGCGGCAAAAGCGCTCGCGAACGTGATTAGTGACGACGAGCTTTCGGAGGAATACGTGCTGCCGAAGCCGTTTGACCCGAGAGTGAGAAAGGCGGTGTCGGAGGCCGTCGCAAAAGCGGCAAGGAAAAGCGGAGTCGCGCGGATTTAATAAAATCGTATGATTTTTTGGTAAAAAAGACGGTTTTTAACCGTCTTTTTTTACGTTTTTTTGTATTAAAAGAAAATAATTGAAAAAAATAGAAAAAAAGGGCAAAAAGTACTTGACAATGGAGATAAGATGTGATAATATAGAAGGGCTCCGCGAGAGAGAGGAGTAAGCGCAAGCGCGCCGAAAAAAAGCGGTCAGGGAAAGAAGAAAAAAAGATAAAAAAAAGATAAAAAAGTACTTGACA